>JAOUJM010000470.1 GCA_029883265.1 Gammaproteobacteria bacterium | reverse complement strand
TAACTTCTTCTTGACCAGATGACATATAAGCTGCATCGCTATGTTTCTGAAGTATGCCTGATATTTTTTGGAACCCTTTCATATTTTTCTATGCACCATATCCATTAAAAAAGTTTTTACAAATAAGTACAAAATCAAATACAACATCAAACTGAATTTATCTACAGCCCAGATACTAAACAAATAACACAAAAACAAAAAATTTAGTTAGAAGTCTGTTCATTACTATCAACTTCGAATGGATTATCCTGAAAAGGCTCATTATAGACGTCAAGCGGTGGATTGCCATCATAAACTAAATATTCACGTTGTTGCAAAGATGCCTCTCGAACAAATAAATAAGGATCCAATGCAGCTTGATCACGAATACGCATGGGACCCGACAAGCGAGCCCGTCTGTCAATTGCACCTAGAATAGTCAAGGGCCCAAGCACTGTTACACCGACTGCATAACCGGCATAAAAAAGCACATTGGTAACAACTGTAACTGGAATACTTGTTAGATCTCGATTATTACTAGGGCCTAAAAATGGAACAAAAATATATGCTCCTGTATCTAAGCCCCACACACCTAGAGTTTGACCAAAATCCTCGTCATGCTCTTCCAACCCCATATGTGTTGCCATATCAAAAAGCCCAAACATGCCAATAGTCGAATTAACAATGAAACGCAGTCCATCACCTAGGCCTTGGCGAAACTTACCCTGCAAAAAAGTATTTATAATAACATTTGGATAAGACAGGTTATCGTAGAAGTTCCCTATTGATCGTTGTGCCGCATCAGGCACATAATCAATATAAACATCAACAACGGGCTCGAAAATAGTTCGATCAATACTATCAGTGATGTTATAGGAAATACGGTTGATTTTCTCTAGCGGATCAATTCTACTTTCTTCATAACCACCCTCTTTTGGAACTGTTGCACAACCTTGAAAAACCATGACAAAAGACAATATTATTATAACAATCAGCTTGTTGTGTTTAATTTGCATATTTGTGCTTTTCAAGATTTTCGACTTCTTTTCCATCTACTATTATTAAAACAGCTGATTTTTCGAATACAAAATTTTATTGTATGCAATTTAAGAAGTACCGTTTTATTAATAAACTTATACTTTTCTAGTTATTTTTAAACTTGTAAGGGTAATGAACGTGTTATCAATCCTTCGCTTTGCAACCATTGTATTTCATCTGTTAGTGCCTGAAGTATAGAATTTTGCGATAGCTTTAGCTCCTTAACAGTTTTGTCGCTATCAAAATACATAGGGTAACGTGCCAAACGCACACCCGTCAGAGGGGCCCTAGGTGGACGACGCGTCACATAATCAGCCATAAACTCTGACACAGCACCTGCAACTAATGCAACCCAATAGGGCACGCGTGTCTTAGGCATTGAAAGCCCGGTAATTTCTTCGATCAAAAGTAATAGCTCTCCCAGCCTCATGTTTCTATTACCTAAAATATAGCGCTCACCCGGTCGACCATATTCGGCTGCATGTATATGCCCTGTCGCTATATCACGCACATCAATCAAATTTAGGCCACAATCCAGATAAGCAGGTGTTTTAACATTAATAAAGTCCAAGATCATACGTGTAGGTGGCGTTATCAAACGGTCACCCGGGCCAATTGGTAACGTAGGTGCCACAACAACAACGGGCAAACCATTCTCCGCAGCTTGTAATGCGGCCTGTTCCGCCAAAAATTTGGAGCGACAATAGGGACCGGGCATTTCATAAAGCATACGCTTGTCCCTCACATCCACCAGCCCATCTCGACGCGTATTACCCGACACAATCGACTCGGTTGACGTGTATACAATAACTTCAAGATCCTGCTTAGCCGCCTCATCTAGAACGGTACGAGTACCTTCGAAATTTACATGCTTAAACTCTGTTTTATCTTGTGCCCATAAACTTGGATTAGCTGCTAAATGGTAAAGTCGCTGCACTCCTTTTAACGCATTTCGCACCACATCAGCATCACATACAGAACCACGAACGACTTCTATACTTGAAGGCAAAGACACCCCAGGTAATTCTAGCGCTCTCACAGTCTCGCCACGCTCAAGCAATTGCTGCACTAAATGGGAACCAATAAAACCACCG
>JAOUJM010000199.1 GCA_029883265.1 Gammaproteobacteria bacterium | reverse complement strand
CGAGCCCTCATCTCCGTATTTCTTGGTCCAATTATGCAGACTTTTTGTGGTCACGCCGAGCCGGTGTGCAACATCAGCAATCTTGTAACCCCTATCAACCACTTGCTTCACCGCTTCAATCTTAAATTCATCGGAATATCGCTTTCCACTCATGTTTCGGTTGCCCTATTGTAACGCTTTTGGGTGTCTAGGATACTAGGGGCTTGCCATAGACTCTATTGTTGATATATTACTGGAAGCCGGAAATGAACTAAGAAATGATTATCGGTGGGGATCAACACGAGAGGGGTATTTTTGCTATTTAGCGAAGCCTATTGATTTTAACCTGCTGTACCAGAATTTTGATTTTGGCAACTCGATTTACATTATTGAAAACAAGAATTATATATACTGCGATGAGTCAGGGGTGAAAATAATGGAAAAATAATGTTGTTCCAAACTCTAAGAAGTCAGCCTGAAATTGGCTATCAACTCGAACAAAAAACAATCAAAACACCATTTAATACTTCCAACCCAATTCACTTTTATGGGTTATCTTCCAAGTTAGCAAAAATCACAAGAAAAAAAGAACATTAATTAATCGTTTTCGTGTTTTCTCCGAATTGCTTTCAAATAATTTGTACTTTTTTCGTCTTTTCGACGAATAATTATGGAATTCTCCGAAAAACTTCGTGTAGTATCCATCAGTAGATGTTGTAAAGTTAAAAGATATGAAGATCTTTCTTAAGACATTGCTTCTGTCTTATTGTGTCTCAGTGCATTCGGCAGAAATCGGAGGCGTATGGACAACAGCTTCAAAAATAGCCGGTACATCTGAACATGTTCTCTATGCGATCGCATTACAAGAGTCAAAGAGAACAGTAAATGATTTTGTAATGCCGTGGCCGTGGACTGTTGTGGCCAATGGTATTAGTCAAAAATTTCAAAAGCGTTTTTTTGAAACAAAAGAAGACGCTTATGTAGCATTGCGTAGTTGGATAGATCAAGGAGTTGAAAATATAGATGTCGGTATAATGCAAGTAAACTATCGTTATCACGGATCAAGATTTGAGTCCCTTATCGATATGTTGGATCCGGCCAAAAATATCATCGTTGCATCAAAGATATTTGCTGAAAATAAAGTAGGCGTCAGTGAGGAACAAGCCATCGGTCGTTATCACACATGGAGAAAGAATGGCCGACAAGAAAAATACAAACAAGGTGTTTTGCTACTTAGTAATTACTTAGCACAAATGGAGGTTGTAGACAGATGAAATTTTCGAGTTTGAATGAGCATATGCTTAAATTATTTCACGATCTAGAAGAGCAGGAAGTTCTGACATCACGAATTCCCAACATTTCACACACAGTAAGAGAATCGAGTCTAGCCAAAGAGACACTGTGCTCAATGCCTTTTTCAATTATTGAATTGCGTATTGATTCTGAGAATATCGGATTCACTAAGTAGGAGGAATGAGATGTCTACTGCGAAGAGCTATGAAAGCATAAACATGCAATTGCTGCTTACCATCAAAGAATCACTGAAAGAGGATTTTTGTAAGTCGCTTGTTTTTTACCGAATTACCGAAAAAGTAGGCAATCTTTTACTAAATTCTAACTATGAAACGCTTCAAAAACTGGCGTCAAAACGGGATCTTTTTCAGTTTCGGCATGCGTCTAACTCGAAGTTCTGGAGATCGGTAGAGTCAGCTGCAAAACATAGGGATGAATCACTAATTAGTATATTGCAAATTCAAGGAACGATATTGCGAGGGAATTGAGATGTTTCGAATTACGCCGTCAATGGATCTCGACAAACTACGAGATGCTATTAAACTTATTTCTTGCGAAATGAGTGGCAAATTGGTGACTGAACTGACTGGACTACCAGATGAAACTGTCACACGGCTAATATATAAGATATGGTGCGAGCCGGATTCTAGATTTCTTAAATTCAATTTCCGTAAACCCGTTTACGCGAACAAGAACCAGGTTTTGACGCGTTACAATCATCTGCACAGTCAGTTAGTACTTTCACATGCTCTAAAACTAAGAGGTTTGAGAAAGATAGATCAGATAGTAACAATATATGAGACATACTGTGAAACCAACAAAGACGTTCTATTGACGGTTGACGATGTTCACTTTCTTGTGAGTGAACTTGAGTCGGGTTCAAATAATATTAAGAAATGCAAATGTGGTAGTGTATTCCATAATCTAGGGGAAGAAGCAAGGCGAACGTGGGTGGTATGTTCGAGTACTTTTCTAGCACCGATCGGCAAGAAAACTCGTAAGCGAAAAGTACTTCGCACAGAAAGAATTAAAAAGTTGGTAGATGATATTTATCAATACGAGTTAGCAAAGCGCCTAACGTTATATGGTTGTAGAGCCGTTGCAGTAGTACAAATAACTGGACTTACAAAACAACAATGTCATTTGCTCCGAAGTGAGTTAGATGTTCCTGCCGTTCGTGATGGAATATCCTACTCAATAAAATGGTGTACACAAAATGAAGAGAATAGGCTCCACACATCACTCATTTACCGCATTTATATGACGTTAAAGAATGATAGTAAAAGTATTGCCGAAGTGTTGCTAGAAATTTATGAGTACTATTTGCTAGTAGCGGGTGAAGATGCAAAATCAATAGACCACGTGAGAGTATTGCTAGGTGCATTGTCAAACAAGATATACACTCCTACCTTTTGTCGGGTCTGTCACTCCATTGTATTTGAAAAACGCGCGGGTAGTCATACTCACGGTTGTACAGTTTGCAATGCTATCGCGACTCGTACAAACGCTAGACTCAAAATGGAAATACTGAAGGAGGAAAATCTGCATGCGATTAGTGCTTAGATATGGATTCAATTCAATTGTAGTTGTGATTGCTATGTCATCATTACTTGTTGTTAACTACTTACTCGGGTCTCCAGTTGCTATGAATGAAGCAAATATATCATTGATATCCGTGGGAAGCATTTCAATGGTTTTTATTGTGATTCTCAGAGACATTCAATATCAACGTAGAGCAAAGTTTATTACAACACTATCGAAATCAGCAGCCAAACAAATTGTTAGCCACAATTAGTAACGATCAAAAATGGATATCGAAGTAGTAGATGGGCCTATTTAGAAGCGAAGCATTTTCCTACCCATTTTTCTGGAGTTTGACTGGCATCCAACCGCTCGAGTACATCGATAGGAATATCTTCCCCACCGCAATATTTGCTCCACCAATCATCATCACTGGTTAACTTCTTCACACCGGTTGGAAGCGTTGAAGATTTATTCATTGTTACCTTAGGCGCAAAATGTGTAACGGTAGTTTTTTGCACTGATACGCTGTCTTCTTTAACCGGTTGATCAGTCTGTCGATGCACAGCAGGTTTAATACGCCCTTCGGGTTTTGCTGGAACAAATGTTTGGTTCGAAGTTGGTGTTATTACATGTTGCAATGAAGGCTGTTGTATATAAACCCCCTTTGCTTGATTAACCCTGTCGATTGCGAGATGAACTTCAACGGGGTCATTAATTGTAGCTGAGTTTTTACTGCCCGATTCGCCGTTAGTGGTGGGGTTGTGATTGCACGAAGAAATTAAAAGTATTGTTAGTGGTATGTGTATGAACAGTTTCATAATATTTGACAGAATAGATCTTGTTTTTATTATCCAAGATCCTTCACTCCTTAGTGTAATTTGCCAGAGACGACCAGGGACTAATCCGGTACTTCTAATTAAATGTTATTGCTCAGTCTAAGAACAGAAATATTTTTCAAAAACGCATGTCTAGAAGCGATTCTCGTTAAAGATGAAACATGGACCTTGTGTACTTTGGTGTAATGTTAGCTCATGCTAAAGCGATTAATGAGTCTATTTACGACTGAAAGAACTGAAGAACCATCGACCGAACTATTATCGATTTCTAAAAAAATGATAGTACGTGACGTTCGCGTATTTGAAAGGGTTACCGTTGACGATACATTAAATCATCATGATTCTGATCTCAAAATGCTTAACATAAACCTTGGAATCACTCCTGAAGAGTTTGACCGGTATGTTATTCAAACACTACGAAGGATAGCCATGTATGTCTTGAACGTTCCAGCAACGGGACAACTTGAGTATTCAGAAGAGTATGGTCGGTTTCACAAACAAATGTTGATTGCAAATGCTTGCGTTCGACTTAGTGAGAGTATTGTCATATCTACCCGGGAACCTGGTGAGTTGAAAGCAAAAATCGACAAACTTTGGCGCTTGGTGTGTTTTACTGGCGGAATTCTATATGATTTGATAGATCACCTAAACAATGTACAAATTACAAATGGGAAAAAACCAAACTGGACACCGCTTACCGAATCAATGGTCACCTACCTAAATCGTGAAACAAAAGTAGGGAAGTTTTATGTGAGCTGGTCTAGACCTGATGACTACCACAATCATCATATAGTTTCGTCGCTCATTCACAATCTGATTTCACCAGAACTCTATGAATATATTGTCGAAACAAAAAAAGAATTGTGGTTTGCAATTCTTGAAAGTTTTCAAAATACGCCGGAAACGCATATGGCGAGTATGTTAAGTAATCTTTACCGAGAGTCGGTTGAAAGTGTAGAACGTCATTACTATCGCTATACTCGAGGTGTGAAACGACAGGAGAATTCGATAGAAAATGAAAGCAAGCGTTTCATTGTGTTTGGGATACGTCGATGTTTAACTGAATTATGGAGACCGAATGAGCCAGGGTCGATTCTATGGATCACTGAACAAGGTATCTTCGCGGATTGGGATAAAGCGTTTGACGCGATTCAACAAGAGTTGAAAACGACAACACTAAGTAGTGTCCGCATTACACAAGCTGATGTGCTCGATGCTTTAAAGTCAAGTTACTTAGTCAAGCCAGCGCCGGCGGGGACTTTCTTTTGGAGCGTTTCACCTGAGTTAGATGAGTCGGCAACGATTAGTATGGTGTGCATCCATTTTTCTCCGCAAGCTTGGATGGACTATTCAAACATAAAAAAAATACGAGCTACGATTGAGGAGTATGTGAAACCACCACCACTGGATACTTCTAAAAATGATGGTTCGAGGGACTTTATAAGGGAAGACGCTGAAGAAAGTGCAAGTGATCAAGAAAATGAAAAGACCACAGATGCTGTTCAAGCAGAAAATTGCAATACGGTGGAACAGAATGCGGCCGAAGAAAGTCTAAAAGAAGAAGTAACCGCAGTACAATCAGAAAGTAGCAATGAAGATACAAAGACCTTATCAAACCAAGACCAGACTCAAGACGGCAATGACGACAATCCAAATGTGCGGACTAAGAACATAGTAAACGATAACGTTTGTGATGCAAGTTTTCTAAAATGGTGCAAAAGCAAAGGTATGGCAGGCAACATCCTAAAGGAGAATTTGTGTGTTGCTGCTGATCAGTGCGACTATGTGATCGAACTCGATAATGGTGATTGGGGATTATATTACCCGGAAGCCATAGAATTGGCGGGTATTTCCGGAGAAAATGGTCTTGAGGATCTTAAAAGCAAATTTTTGATTAAGAAAAATGGGCCATCAGAGCAATCATACATCGTCACGAAAAAACTCTTTGGAAAAGAGCAGCAGCTAATCATCCTATCAAAAACAGCAAAGAAGGTATGCGAGAAAGTTTTAGCAAGGAGTCCTGCGAATGTTTAACAAAGACTCGATGCTTGATTACTATGAGATGCCGTGGCGTAGGAACTATGAAGTTAAACCCGCTATTGCACACTCTTTAGCATTAGTCGCCACTATATCGTATATACACTACTATAATTTACCACTAATACTCTCATCTGGATTTTTATTAATTAACTTATGGTTCGCAATCTACTGGTGGAATCGTGTTTACAAGATCTGGTACTTCAAGCTTGGATTGCTTGGAAAGCCAATCGATGTCATTACCTCTGCAGACCTGATATCAATGAGTGCTACCACGCAAAAATCACTTTATCTAGGAAAAGGGTTTGACTGGTCACAAAAACATACTCAACGATCATATGAGTATGAAAAAGCCGCGGCGTGGACGAAAAGCGCACCCGGTATTCTAGAATGGGTAAGAAAAAAGCTTAAATTCGCAAAACCAAAAGATAGTCGAGGAAAAGCCTACATCCATGGTCTTGAAGAAACCGAGATACCGCTGTTTGTACCCTTAGCCGACTTACAATTGCATACAGCAATAATTGGTGCGACTGGTGCTGGCAAGACTCGACTACTTGAGATTATTGTTACACAGCATATACACAGAAACGTAACTTCAAAAAAAGAAGTCGTAATCCTCGTCGATCCAAAAAGTGATCCAGAACTACGTGAGCGATGTCAACTTGAATGCAAGCGCGCGGGTAGAGAAGAAGATTTTCTTTTTTTTCATCCAGCGTTCCCACAATATTCTGTACGAATCGATCCATTAAAGAATTGGAATCGTCCAAGTGAAATAGCTTCACGAGTTTCAGCATTAATAAAAACTCAGGATGAGGGGGATCACTTTAAGGCATTTGCCCACCGGGCGGTGGACCTTGTTGCTTGTGGTTTGTTGATGATTGATAGGAGGCCAAATTTAAAAAGTTTGAAAAGTTACATTGAAGGTGGCCCAATGGATCTGCTTGATCAAACATTATGTGTCTTTCTTGATGTCAATGTAGAGCGATGGCGAGGTAAGGCCGCCACCTATATTAACGAAGCACAGAAAAACAATCGAAAATCACACATGTCGTCAGAACTAGCTGGCATTATTCAATTCTACAAGAAAGAGGTCCCAGAGGAAAAAAAGAAAAGCGAGATTGGCGGACTCATTTCCATGGTAGAGCATGATAGAGAACATTTTGCAAAAATGATTGCGATATTACTACCCACTCTTCAAATGTTGACGTCAGGTGAATTAGGTAACTTACTCTCTCCGGATCCAAAGGATATCAATGATACCCGGCCCATTATTGACACAAGAAAAATAATTGATGGCCGTCGTATTGTTTTTATTGGTACCGATAGTTTGCCAGACAAAACGGTGGCTCAGGCACTAGCGGCGTTACTTTTAGCGGATATCACTGCGACCGCTGGGGCGCTATACAATTACGACGAACGCGGTGTAGAAATTCACGCAATATTTGATGAGGCGTCAGAGGTGGTCAACGAAAAAATGATTACATTACTCAACAAAGGCCGGGGTGCAGGTATACGCATGACAGTCGCTACTCAAACGTTTGCAGACTTTGAAGCCGTAATGGGATCCGAAGCTCATACACGCATGGTGTTTGGAAATGTAAATAATCTTTTTGCATTGCGCCAAATGGATGATCAGTCTGCAGAATATATAACCAGAAAATTCAAAGAAACGGTAATTTTCAAAAGAAAACATAGTCAGTCAGCTGGCAACATTTCGATTACTGAGGACACGTTGGATGCGTCGGGCAATTACGGTGAAAGACTTGAAGATGAATCTGCTCCTTTAGTCACGCCTTCGTTGTTGTCCGAACTACCCGACTTGGAGTACTTTGCCTCAGTGTCTGGAGGGCGAATTATTAAGGGGAGAGTTGAAGTACTTCAAAGAGAAGAGAACATGCCAAGTTTAAAGGAGCTTTTGTGGGTGGTATGACGAACAATATTATTAGTATTTCATCAAACGGGCGGCGACAAAATCGGCGAGTATCAAACAATGAGCGCTCGTTCGTCGTCGAATTTCTGAAGCGAAACAATATGTATGACGAATACCGGCGGAGCCTTCGGGGTTGGAACCAAGTAAGAATACTCTACGAAAATTTATTGCATTGGGTGGGTACTGATGTACCAGATTGTGCAACTGGAAATCCATTGGTCATTGAATCACTTAGACAAGCGATTAACCACAAGAAAGTGTTTGAAAAAACCAATCAAAACTTTGGCAGTTTGCATATAAGCAACTTGCATTTCATTAAAGGTTTGTTGGAATCAATGCCGTCGCTGTTTGATTGGAAAATCACTGCTGTTATTGGTACACAGGCACAGCAATGGGATCCCTTCAGGTTACCTTATAATGAATGGAAGAAATTTGTTGACATGGGTTCTGTATCAATTAGAACGTTTGATCAAGATGAGTCTTCAAAAATTGACGACAAAATAATTAGATCGTATTTCTACTTTCAGCTTGTCAGTAAGCCTGTGCTCTTGGTATACAGTTTCGACGAATTTCGAGAACTGATTGATGATATATAGATTCGTCAAGTTGGGATTACTAGTAGCACTAATAGAATTTACGATTGGTGCGTTACTGACTCCATATGAGTATGTCGAACGAATCATATTAGAAGAAGAGAAAGCCATATACTATTGGTATGGTGACGATGTTGTCAGCCATAACATCAGTGAAACCAATCAACAGTTTCGCCGCACTTTTATTGCTAGCGGGGTAGTTGACTCTAGTTACATCTACTTTGAGCAAAAAGAGCCATCCAGTTTTGCGGATGAATTGACTAACAAGATTTACTATTGGGTAACATTTCGTCTCGATGTTTTTTGGCG
>JAOUJM010000469.1 GCA_029883265.1 Gammaproteobacteria bacterium | reverse complement strand
TTTAACTTCTTCTTCGTCTTGATAGCGCTGACGTAACATTTCTTCTTGTTCGAGCGCTTTATCCAAAGTGATACCAATTTCAAATGGTATTAGCTTGGCAATTTTGTCGACAAACCCATAAGGATGACCCAACACTCGCCCAACATCTCGCACCACTGCTTTCGCTGCCATGGTGCCGTAAGTAATAATTTGCGACACTTTCTCGCGGCCATAGTGACGCGACACATAATCGATGACTTTATCGCGATTCTCCATGCAAAAGTCGACGTCAAAGTCAGGCATGGATACCCGCTCAGGATTTAAAAATCGCTCGAAGAGTAAATCGTATTCAATCGGATCAAGGTCAGTAATGGTAAGCGCATAGGCGACTAGTGAACCGGCACCAGAACCACGACCGGGTCCCACAGGGATATCGTTATCTTTGGCCCATTTAATAAAATCAGCAACAATAAGAAAGTAGCCTGGAAACCCCATCGTGTTAATAACACCGAGTTCCAGTTCCAGACGTTCAAAATATTCTTTTTCTTTAGCGACAAAATCGGGTGCGCTCTTATCAAACAAAAATTCCAGCCGTTGTTGCAGACCTTCACGCGCTTGCTGACCAAAAAATTCATCAATCGTCATACCATCAGGAATTGGGAATTCGGGTAAATAATTTTTCCCCAACGTTAAAACAACGTTGCATCGTTTAGCAATTTCGACACTATTAAACAACGCCGAAGGGATATCAGCAAAAAGCTGACGCATTTCCTCAGGTGATTTTAAATATTGTTGTTCCGAATAATTTTTAGGCCGGCGAGAGTCATTTAATACCCGACCGTCATGAATACAAACGCGTGCTTCATGGGCCTCGAAATCGTCACGATTAAGAAAACAAACATCATTACTCGCTACAACAGGTGTCCCGGTAGCGTGTGCTAAAGCAACTGCGCCACGAATATAGGCTTCTTCGCCTTCACGGCCTGTGCGCTGCAGTTCTAAATAAAATCGATTGGGGAAAACAACTAACCAGGATTCTAATTCTCGTTGTGCCTCGGCTTGATGATCGCTTAATAAAAGCTGACCGATTTCCCCACGCACGCCCGCTGAAAGGGCAATTAATCCTTCGCTGTATTCCATCACCCATTGCTTTTGCACCAAAGGTATACCACGACGTTGGCCTTCGGTATAGGCTTTGGAGATTAAACGCGAAAGGTTTAGATAACCCTGATGATTTTGACAAAGCAATAATAAGCGATGGGGTTTATTTGGATCGGCTTCATTATCGACCAGAAGATCAGAACCAAAAATTGGTTTTATGCCTTGCGCCATGGCTGCGCGATAGAACTTCACCATGGCAAACAAATTATGTTGATCTGTCATGGCCACAGCAGGCATGTGTTGTGACTTCACCATCGACATGAGCGGTTTAATCCGTACTACGCTATCGACTAGCGAAAATTCCGTATGAACCCGCAGATGGACAAATTCAGCTTGCATTCGGCATACGACTCCGTGTTAGCCAGGGACAAAGACGTATTTATTTTTGGCTATATGCGACCTCACGTCCATCTGTACGTGCGGTGAGTACTTTAACCGTTGGGCTTTCTGAGGTGCGAACAATCGAGGGTTTAAGGCATTCGGGGCATTGGTATTCCCGAGTGTCATTATAAGATCTGGCAAAACTGACTTCCACACTGCAGACACATCCACAAAATCCACATGTTTGTTCGAAATAACTACTCATAACGGCTCCCACGAGTTTGCATTGCTATCGATCACCTATCCGTTACAATCTGCTGTCCATGACTTTTACTCTAAAAGACTTAGGATTTACTGATTCAGGATCAGGCCAAGTCGGCCATTATAGCACGTTTGCCGATGATTTTCTGTACCGGCGCATAAGATCTTCTATGTATTGGAGTTATCCCCTGTGATTCAAGGGCTGCAAGATGCAGTTTGGTAGGGTAACCTTTGTGTTGCGCTAAACCATACCCTGGGTATAAAACGTCCAATTCGCACATTTCACGATCTCGTGTGACTTTGGCGATAATCGATGCAGCTGCAATTGCCGCTACCCTGCTATCCCCTTTGATGACGGCTTCTGCGAGGCAGCTCAAATTGGGCAATTTATTTCCAT
>JAOUJM010000468.1 GCA_029883265.1 Gammaproteobacteria bacterium | reverse complement strand
TCGTTTCGGGTTGAATGCCATGACTTCGATGTGTTTGATGGGGTGGCAGAGTTACTGGAACGGGGGCATGAGGCACGGTTGCAGGCGTTTTCTGTTTCTTCAAAACGAGTTCCGGGTAAGCCACGGATTAAGTTACGGAAGGTGGGTCAATTTTCAGTTGCACAAGTGGGTAAGTTTTACATTGCAGTTAACATTGATAACGTTTCACGTTACTAACTTTGACCACAGGCAATAGCAACCAAATTTATAAGAATGTATTTTTTTGGACTTTTTTGTTTGCTTTTCGTACTATTTCGGTTTTTCACCGAATTTTCTTCCTTTTTAAAAGAAATTCGTTATACTTAATGCAAGCATTTCGTTAAAAACAAGAAAACAAGCTTGTCTTTTCTCACTCACAAGGATTCGAATGAGCCAGACCATCGATAATATTCCAAGAATAAAAGATCTTCCGGTTCACCATATAAAACCAGGACATCTTAGTTTTCGTTCGTCTTATCAGAATCTTGACGAACTCGCTAAATCTATCACTGATTCCGGACTTGGTGTAATTCAACCCATTATCGTGCGATCTATTTCTGAAGATTTATATGAAATTATAGCAGGGGAGAGACGATGGCGTGCGGTGCAATTGGCACAACTAAGTACAATACCGGCTATTGTTCGAGATGTTTCTGATACCGAAGCCACACTCATTGGCTTGTCTGATAACATCCATCATGAAGAACTAACAATCTGTGAAATTGGTCAAACAATTAAATATTTATATACTGAACATCAATTAAAACAAGAAGAAATAGCCAATCGCTTGGGAAAAAATAGGACTTTTGTTACGCGGTCACTCAAAGTTCTATCTTTACCCGAAAATATTCAAACACTAATCAATGAACGAAAAATTGATAGTTCGCAGGCGATAGAGTTGTCGAGTATTCAATCGCTTTCAGTTTTAAATATGCTTGTTAAACGCATTCTTAAATTTGGAATGACGACTAAACTTTTGCGAGCCGAAATTAAGGCGCTTGATAAACCATTCGAAAGACAACGACGTGATCCACATATTGTCAAAGTTGAAAGCGAGTTGTCTGAATTGTTAGGAAGTCCTACATTTCTCGAGTTCTCTCAAAATGGATCAGTCAATATTTCAATTAAGTGTGATAACTTGGACATTTTTGACGGGGTTATGGAGCTTATAAAAGCAGGAGAATCTCGTCGGAAAGATAAATATTTACGTTTGGCTAGTCAGAAAAAGTCTGCTAACAACAAACAAGGCTCCCACTAGTCTTACATTTCTATGATTCACTTTGCTGTTATCGATGACCATCCAATGAACTACGCTGCAATGGAGTATATGCAGTGTGAATTTGACAATCTAAAATATGTGGGTGGTTTTTCCAATCACAAACTTTTTTTAACCTATGTCAAAGATATGTCGGTCACGTCAGTGGACGCTATTATACTCGATTGGGCCATGCCTATCGGTGGTCGACTTGAGGCGATTGATGCAATTGGCAAAATAATTCCTGAGATTAAATATATTGTCTATACACAGTTCTTCACCCATCATGTTATAGAAACTTGTCGTAGTCACAACGACATAAGAGCGGTTGTTTCAAAAAGCTGTAGACCAGAGACGATATTGGCAACATTGCAAGAGGTATGCACTGTTGACTATCAGGGTAGCTTCTTGGTGAGAGGTGATGAGATGTCTACGAATCTTTCGAAGTTGAAGCCAAAGCAACTAGCTATATTCAAGGATCTTGTTAATTCGCTTAGTCCTAATGAAATTTCTGAAAAAAGACAACTGTCCATTTCAACAGTTCGTTACCATATTGCAAATTTGTACGAAATCTTGGGTGCAGATAATATCGCTGATCTGACCAAAATTGCCTACAATGCTGGAATTTTAGATCATACTTCAATTTAAAAAAAACTACTGATTTTGAAAGCTAAAGGTAATCGGCCAATTGAATCCTTTGATCTGAACAGACCCATCCCGGTGTCGAGTTATTTCTAACATAGGCAAACGCGAGATGGTGTAAGCAAACAACTAGGACTTCTATTAAATACTGTTCAGACATTAAAGTCTGAACAGTATCGAATTTGCTACCCAAAATTATGCAGCGACTAGA
>JAOUJM010000198.1 GCA_029883265.1 Gammaproteobacteria bacterium | reverse complement strand
CTACATTAAGAGTCGTTTCATACTTATTCATATTTCAGCTATTTCTATTTCTTCCTCATGTTTACACTATTTCTATCGAAACTTTTTTCATGGAAAAATTGCATGGCTTATTTTCTCTAATGAAGTTATTACTTACCTAAGTTTACATCGCGAATATTAAAAATAGTGATTGTTAATTCTTGCTATAGAAGAAGCTCTCAACTAAACAATTTATAGACCTGTCTTTGAGCTGCTTAATTAGTAGTTGGATCTATTTTTGCTGAAAATTTATGTTAGTCAAACCATGTGGATACGTTTATGGATTTAACCGTCGATGAAATCATTGCCAAGCTGGACAAACTTGCAACATTACCTGAAATTTGTCTGGAAATTAATCGTCTGGTTGACGATCCAGACAGCACCACCAAAGACATTGAAGATGTTATTAATAAAGATCCTACACTAAGCGCGAGAATATTGAGCATTGCAAATAGTCCGTTTTATGGTTCTTCGGCTAAAATCGATACCATAAGTCGGGCAATTACGGTGGTAGGAACGAATGGTATTCGAGATTTAGTCTGGGCTACATCAGCCATTGATAGCTTTCAACAATTTGAAAGCAAACGTTTTGAACTTGATAATTTTTGGCGACACAGTTTATATTGCGCCACTGTGGCTAGGGTATTGGCAAGTAAAATAAAAGTTTTGCATAAAGAAAGGTTTTTCGTTGCTAGTTTATTGCATGATGTGGGTCGTTTAGTTTTATTCACTGTTTTACCTAACGAAATGGATCGAGTTTTTGAGCATGCAGAGAGTCATCACGAAAGCCTCACAGATGCCGAACAGTCTCTGTTTGGTTTTACTCATGCGCAGGTAGGTGCTGCACTATTGAAGTCTTGGGGCCTGCCCAAATCCATTCAAGATGTTGCACGTTATCATCACCGACCTGCGCATAAAGGTGATTTTGCCTTGGAAATTTCTATCGCACATATTGCAGATCAAATTTCACGCACTGCTGGTGTGTTTGGAAACCCCTTCGATTTAGAGCAGAAAATTGACGCTCAAGCTTGGGTTATTTCAGGTTTAACTGAAAAAATTATTGATTCCGTTATTGCCATTACAGACGAACAATACCAAGAAGCTTCCGTTTTATTTCTAACAAATCGCACGACCAAGCCGATAGGGGTATAGGCTAACAGGGATAAGAATTTCCCTGAAGATTTGTCTATACTGAGTTGGATTGAAAGCGGTAGAACGGAAACAAGTGGACAGACGAAATTTTCTAAAAACAATCATAAGCACTTCGGTGGTAGCTGCTACACCGGTTGCAGCGATTGCAAAAAATGCCGATGCAGAATCGCCTCATGTAAAAGATTACATCACAAAGATTAAGAATTTTAATCAACACTTTGAAGATGATATTGTGGCCAAAGGCGAGGAATACAAAACATTAATCAGTGTCACAAAGCGTTTGCATCGTGTGCAACGTGTCGTCGGTTATGGCAATTTTGGTATTTTAAGCTTTGATAACGCACTGTATTACGCATCCCGCTATTCTTCCATCGGTAAATTCCCGCGTAAAGAAACGGAGTTCCTCGAACAGGTATTTTACCGAAGCGCTAAAGACTATGGCTTTTATGGTGAAAAAGTTTTAACCCATTTAACAGATAATGTTCCTAAACGATCAACCACAAAAGTTGCGGGTACCGGGCATTATATTTTTCGTGGTGATTCGCAAAAAGTTTATCAAAAAATTATTCGCGATGTAGGGCAGTCCATTATTTTAACATCGGGTGTACGTGGAATTGTGAAACAAATGTATTTGTTTTTAAACAAAGCGGTCAGTTCCAAGGGTAATCTATCCATGGCCTCGCGTTCTTTGGCGCCACCGGGTCACTCGTTCCACGGCGTTGGTGACTTCGATGTGGGAAAAAAGGGTTATGGCTATCGAAACTTCACCGAAGACTTTGCTGAAACTCAAGAATTCAAGCGCTTAAAAGATTTAGGATATGTGCGAATTCGTTATCCAGAAAATAATCCATTTGGTGTCCGCTTCGAACCTTGGCATATCAAGGTGATTATCTAGATATTGATTATTATTCGCTTGAATTCTGACAACAGACAGCCATACCCTAATAAACATCAATATATTGGTTTCATTTCCAGAAGGATTATAAAAATAATCTTAATATTAACGATTTCTTGTCGATTGATAAACAGAGGTTGGTATCCCCAAAAGAGCGTATTGTTTTGTTGAAAACTAATCATAACAACGAAAAACAAATTGATTTATTCCAATTTCTTGTAGAAGGTACGAGTAGTGTAGTTGGCGAAAATTTTTTTTCGCGTTTCGTCGAGAATCTGGCTAATGCGTTTGAGGCTGACATGGCGATTGTCGCAAAACTTCAAAAAGATCGTAAAAACGCGCAAACACTTGCAGTCTGGCAAAACAATAAATCCATCGAAAATTTCGAATATGAGTTAAAAGGCACGCCTTGTGGGAATGTCTATGAATCTGGTAGTTGCTATTATCCTAATGATATTCAACAAATATTCCCAGATGACAAAGATTTAGTGATGCTAGATTTATCTAGCTATTTTGGAGTATCTTTACGCACAGCGAACAATGAAGTTATTGGTCACGTGTGCGTGCTAGGGAAGAAGCCGCTCGCACAATCGGATCATGCTGAAGCATTTTTGCGTATATTTTCAGCTCGTGCCGGAGCGGAGTTAGAGCGGCTGGAAATGGAGCAGGAGCTCATACAGCATCGAGATCATTTAACCTGCTTGGTTGATGAAAAGACGGAAGAGTTGAGACATGCGAAGGAGTTAGCTGAAGCAGCTAGTCGTGCAAAAACCTATTTTCTAGAACGAATGAGCCATGAATTAAAAACACCTTTGAATGGGATTCTCGGTATGTCAGAACTACTACAACATTTTGTAGTGAATTCAGATCGACAACAATATGATGAATATTTATTAGGATTAACCAAGTGTGGATGGCATCTCAATGATCTATTAAATGATTTGCTTGATTTTGCAACGATAGATTCAGCTAAACCGCAAGATGAATTAGAGCAGGTCATTCTAATTGATTTACTAAAACAGAGTCTTAATAATTTGCAACATGAAATTGATAAAAAATCAATTATGGTTGAACTGGATCGTGATTTAGGGCTCGATGTTAAAATCTGCACCGACAAGACCCGTCTGCAAAAGGTTATTTCCCATTTATTTTCAAATGCAGTCAAATTCAACCGAGAGCACGGAAAAATAACAATTAGTGTTGAATGTCTTGCTGATAGTATAACAATTTTTGTAACCGATACGGGCAAAGGTCTAGGTAAAAAAGAACAACAACAGATATTCAATGAATTTGAACGTCTTCACGCAGAGGTCGACGGCGTTGGCATTGGTTTAGCCTTGAGTAAACGATTGATTGAACATATGGGTGGGTCTATCGGAGTCGATAGCCAGTTGGATAAGGGAAGTACTTTTTGGATTAAACTGCCGCTTCACAGTAAAAGTTAGCTTAAACTATTATTCAAAAATTCTTTAAGATTTTACAGTATTCATTTCTTTCAAAATAGAAATTAGCTTGTATAATTAACGCTTCATTATACTCAACATTTGGATGAAGTATGCATAAGTTAATCTCTTTTTTTCTGCTTGCAGGAATTACTATATCTAATTTTACTTATGCAGACGTGCAGGTTATAGACGATTTTGGTTTAAAAGTTACTTTAAACAAACCTGCAAAACGTATAATCAGTTTGGCACCCCACGCCACTGAACAATTATTTGCAGCCGGCGCTGGTCAACAGATTGTTGCTGTAGTGAAATACAGTGACTATCCAGACGCAGCAAAAACGATAGAATCCATAGGCAGCTATCGTTCCATAGATATTGAACGCATTGTCGCCTTAAAACCAGATCTGATTGTTGCGTGGCCCAGTGGTAATAAACAAAAAGCTGTGGATAAGCTTAAAGCGTTGGGTTTAAATGTATACCAAAGCCAGCCAGAAGAAATATTGCAAATTGCAGAAAGTATCGAAAAACTTGGTGTGCTAAGTGGTCATGGCGTACACGCAAAAAAATCTGCTATGGTATTTCGTCAGGAATATGATCAGCTACGAACTCAATACGCGAATAAAAAAACTGTGCGCTTATTTTATCAAATTTGGAACAAACCCATTATGACAATTAATGGCAGTCATTTGATCAGTAAAGTGATGGGTTTGTGTGGTGGTGAAAATGTATTTGCAGAACTAAGCGCATCCGCTCCAAAGCTTGATGTGGAGGCAGTTATTCAACGTAATCCAGAAGTGATTATCGCTAGCGGCATGAGCGAGGAGCGTCCTGAATGGTTGGATGAGTGGCGTCAATGGAAAGCCATGCAAGCCGTCAAACAAAATAAACTCTATTTTATTCCACCCGATATCATTCAACGCCATAGTCCAAGAATCTTACAAGGTGCGGCTCAATTATGTGAGCATCTGGAGCATGCACGTCAAAGCTAACATTCACCCAGAAATATTTTGGCGACTAGTGTTGGATTCGACGGGAAATACAGATGTAAATATGATGCAAATAAACCTTGTTGCAAATAAACGGCTTCACCTGGTCGATCCGATTTTTGTCGTTGACAAAAATAGTCAGCTTGCCAATCACTGTCCAATTTAGAGTGATGGAAGGTATGGCCGCGAATTTCTTGATCCTCGATGCTCAGTGATTGCAAACCAAGGCTTACCAATTTTTTTTGCATTCGAGCTGTTCCGGGAATAATACCGAGCATATTTGCACAGTTTTCTTCTTTATCCACCAGTTGTTCGAGCAAATAGAGCATTCCTCCACATTCGGCAAGCAACGGTTTGTTCATATCATAATGCGCTTTAATGGAGTCTTTCATGGACGTATTAGCGCTTAATTGTTGCATGAAAAGTTCTGGGTAACCTCCGGGTATCCAGATAGCATCGGCATCCGGCAGGGTTTTATCATTGAGCGGTGAGAAAAACAGTAGCTCGGCCCCTAATTCGTTTAAACAATCAAGATTCGCTGGATAAATAAATTTGAACGCTAAATCTTTGGCAATAGCAATACGAACGCCGTTTAATAATTTACTTAATGAGACTGAATGAACAGCTTCAAACTGAATGTCTGGTCGTGGTAGGTCGAAGTCAATTTCATGTAGTATTTGACCCATTTGATCGAGTTGTTGATCCAGATGATGAATTTCCTCCGCCTGTACTAAACCTAAATGGCGACTAGGGAGTGAGAATGATTGATCACGCGGAATCGAAGCAATTAGTTTCATTTCTGGTTTTAAGGATTGCTGTAACAAGCTCTGATGTCGTTCGCTTGCCACCCGATTGGCGATGACGCCTAAAAATTGCAAGTCTTCTTGGTAATGTGTAAGGCCATAAACAATTGCGCCAAAGGTTTGCGCCATGGATGATGCATCGACGATTAATAAAATGGGTACATTAAACAATCGTGCTAAATCCGCGCTAGAAGGGGACCCATCAAACAAGCCCATACCACATTCAATAAAAATAATATCTGCATGTTTAGCGGCTTGAGCGAGAAGTCGCTGGCAGTCGGTTTCTCCGACCATCCACGTATCCAGACTATAAACGGCTTGACCTGATGCGGCTTCATGAATCATAGGATCAAGAAAATCTGGGCCTGCTTTAAATACAATCACGCGCAAACCTTGGTTTCGATAATAACGGGTAATTGCAGCGGTTAAGGTAGTTTTACCTTGATTTGAAGCTGGAGCAGCGAGCAAAATGATGCTGCAAGTGTTGCTATCTTCTGATGGATTCATGATTTTATGTTTCAAGTGACGGATTATTGATTTTATCAAAGGCCAAGCGATTTGTGGTAAAATTTTTCCATGAATAATGTCCGAACAAAGAAAGTATTAAGAAGTGGATATACTACGGGTGCCTGTGCAACCGCCTGTGCTTATGCTGCTGCTTATGCTTTATTTTCCGGGGAAAAACCGCATACCGTAAACATTAGCTTACCCGCAGGCCAGTCGGTATTGTTTGAGGTGGTCTATGCTAAAGCTATCAACAATAGGATGCGTTGTCATACGATTAAAGATGCCGGCGATGATCCCGATGTTACACATGGCGCTGAAATTGGTGTCACGATAGAGTTATTAGAAACGCAACAAGGTTTTGTTTTCCATGCGGGTAAGGGGGTTGGTATTGTAACAAAACCGGGATTACCCTGTGCAGTCGGGGAAGCAGCGATTAATCCTGTACCCAAAAAAATGATACGTCAGCATCTACAGCAACTCGCACAACAATTTAATTATGAACAAGGATTTAAAGTTATGATTGATGTTGTTAATGGTGAGGACTTGGCAAAAAAAACCTTAAATAGCCGTTTAGGAATTGTTGGTGGGTTATCTATTTTGGGTACGACTGGAATTGTTAAACCGTTTTCATGCTCTGCCTACATAGCCTCGATTCAACAAGCCATCGATGTAGCACAAGCCAATGGGCAAACTCATTTAGTTGCTTGCACTGGATCGACTAGTGAACGAGCGGCGCAAGCAACTCTAGCCTTGCCAGAGGTCAATTATATCGAAGTTGGAGACTTTATCGGTGCATTTCTGAAATACAAAAACTTAAATGCTAAAGAACTAACAATCGCTGGTGGTTTAGGAAAGTGTATTAAGTTAGCCCAAGGTCATTTGAATTTGCACAGCCAATATAGTCGCATTGATTTTAGGCAACTCGCACAGATATTCGTTGAACTTGGCGCATCAGACGAGTTACAGCAAAAGATCATCCAGTCAAACACCAGCGAAGAGGCTTATACTCACGCTCAGCAAGCTGGAATTGATTTGGCTGAACCGGTTGCAAAAACAATTCAAAACCATTTGCATCAGCGCTTTAGTAAATTTGATACTATAGAGATTATAATCGTTAATCGAGCGGGAGAAATTATTGCTCGTGTCTAATAGTAATAATATTTTATTACTGGGGGGGATTACAGAAGCAAGATTATTGCTTGAGAAAATCAACTCTATAACCGGTTTTAATGTTGTCTATAGCACCAAAACTAGCATCGGCCCGTCACTGCAATACTGCACTCAACGGTTTGGTGGTTTTGGCGGTATTGATGGTCTGGAAGCGTATTTGGCACATGAGGCCATTGGATTAATCATCGATTGCACTCACCCCTATGCGGCACAAATCAGTAATCATGCGTTTGCGGCTAGTCAACACTTAACGATTCCCTATCTGCAATATTTGCGACCTGCATGGGATTTTAGTTATAACAAATTGACTTGTATTGATTCATTCATTCAGCTGCACACGGTGCTAGAAAAAAGCCAACGCATATTTTTCACTATCGGCGAACAACAAAAAACTTTCATAGCTTCAAAACCAGTGGAACAAATCTGGTGGTGGCGTAGTGCAGTCGAGTTAAACATTCCAGAAAAAATAGACAATTTTACATCTATGGTTCAACGTGGTCCATTTAGTTATGCTGATGAATTATCTTTTTTAAAAAACAATAAAGTTGATACCTTGGTTTGCAAAAACAGTGGAGGACAGTCGGTATTTGCCAAGATTCAAGCCGCGATGGATTTGAAGATTGATATTGTTATGTTAGCTCGACCACCGGTGGTGCAACATGAATTTCTGTTTACTAATATCACAGCATTGGCCTCAAAACTAAAATCATATCGATCGACTAATTAATTTGTTTTTGTTTGGCGTATTTCGGTCTGAAAATATGCGCTTTTTCTGCTTGGTATAAAAAAGAATCTAAAAATGTTTTGCTATCTAATACGTGGCCGACAATGATTAACGCTGTTCGGGTGATTTTTTGTTCTCGAGTTTTAATAACAATGTCGTCAACACATCCAAGAACAATTTTCTCATCCGGCCAACTCGCACGGTAAACCACGGCAACTGGACAATCAGCACCATAAAAAGGTCGTACGTCATCCATTACTTGATGAATTCGCGCAGTGCTTAAATGAATCACTAAAGTAGTGCCATGCTGTGCCAAGGCAGCCAGTCGTTCCCGTTCAGGCATGGGAGTTTTGCCGTGATAACGGGTGAAAATAACGGATTGAGATACACCGCTCAGAGTGAATTCTTTGCCTAATATGGCAGCGGCTGCACTGGCAGCAGTAACGCCTGGAACTATTTCATAAGGAATTGCTTTTTGTTCTAATTGCCTAATTTGTTCACCAATCGCACCGTAGATAGAAGGATCACCTGAATGTAAACGCACAATTAGTAGTTGGTTGGTATATGCCTTTTCGATTAATTGAATAATTTGATTGAGGTCTAATTCGGCAGAGTTATAAATCGCCGCGTCGGTTTTAGCAAAATCCAGTAAAGCTTCAGGTATAAGTGAACCAGCATAAATAATTACGTCTGCAGACTTGATCAAACGCAACCCTTTAAGTGTTAACAATTCAGGATCACCGGGACCTGCACCAACAAAATAAACACTCATTATTGCGCTCCTGAATGATTGATGTAACCGCGAGGGGTATAGATATGCTGACCGACTTGTCG
>JAOUJM010000197.1 GCA_029883265.1 Gammaproteobacteria bacterium | reverse complement strand
AAAACAAACGCAAACAACAGGCGTAGATACATCTACAGTTTCTCCTTCAAAAGTGCATACGGTTTCAATAAAAATTGTCTCTGAAGAAAATGGATTTATAACTTTCAGCATGGATGAATTGGCAATTGAGGACGGCAAGATTTCACAAGGCGATAAATTGGTTTTTGATTTTAGCGCGGTCGAAGGTTTAAGCCTATCCAAACAATTGAGCGTTTTTTGCATTGGTCAGGAAAAAGGACAGTATTTATTTCGCAGTGCAGTTGCCGAGCCTAATGAAAACGAGTTACAACAAATAAAAATGCTCAAACATCTCCCCGATGTAAACGTCAATGTGTCACGGAGTGGGACTGTAGGCACCGCAAAAACAACGGGTTTTGACTCGGCATTCATTGGTGAGTTGATGCTGCGGATTTTACTAAGTCATCAAGGTTTGCGTGTAACAGAAGAGCGACAAAAACTGGCAAAAATTCTCGATCAAATTCGCGGGCGTGCGACTGCAATTGCAGATCTTGCTGCATTGAAACAGTTTTTAAAGCCGTTTTGTGCCACCGGTGAACCATTTAATGTTTCAAATCTATTTTATGAAACAAGTGAAGAGCAAGCGTTAGATTTTGACGAGGCCCAATGGTTAGATATCTTGGGATTGATTTTCTCGATTTATGTTAGCCAGGCGAAATTTAGTGTGCAAGCGCACAGCTCCGGCGCAATTGATTGTTGTCAGAAAATCAGTCAGGCTCTACAAGCACAGCTTGCGGTGTTAACTACTCAAGCATCCACCGTCGTCGTAGAAGAGCCTCAATCAAAGTTGGCTGATTTAGCAGATGTTAAATCGATTTTGATGTCGATTTTCGATGATGAAAACTGGGTGTCTCAAAGTTTGGCTTTTGTGAATGGTGAGTCTCCTAAACGAGTGCCTTCTGCAAAACCTGCTGTTAGCACGCCTACAAACGAACATTTACCAGATCAAAGTTTCATTCAGAACTTAAAAAATAATGCACAAACAGCTGTGTCAACATCAACCCCAGATTTAGACGCAACTGTCATACTCGACGCTTCCATGCGGGAACAATTAAGTAGTCCTGAGGCAAACCGCTCATCACCTGCCGCTGCGGTAAATGAACTGGAAGAGACGGTTATTCTCAGCAAAGAGGATATGCAGAACACTGTCAGTCGTTTGCGCAATGCGGTTCCTACACAGTCCAGCAAACCTCATTCACCTGCATTGGATGAGACAATGATTATTTCTCCGGATATGTTACCGAAGGAAAAAATCTAATGAATGCAATTGCTCAAGCCGTTCAAGTCAACAAAACAATTGAGCAAATGCGCTTGGGTTTAGCGGCCGCTACTCATTTATCAACCGAGGAAAAAAAGAAAATTGTTCAGGTATGCTTGCTTAATGCAATGAAGGAAAGAAATCAGCAAGAGGCTGGGGAGTTTTTTGAACAATTAATGATGAGTTTGGATGCATCAACCCAAGAGGTTTTGACAGTCGCCAAGTGTTTTTTGGGACCGGCATCCAATGCGTCAACACTAGATGAAAATGCAATGGCTCGTTTGCAACAAGTCGTTGTCAAACTGGCGGGTGGTGTTGGTGCCGATGATGACAATCAATTGTTGCTGCAATTAGAAAATGCAGTATCCCAGTTAAGCAAGAGTTTGCATCAAGCAGCGAATAAGCATGAAACGATTCCACTACCATTAATTGATTTAGCGGATCTTATTCGTAAACGTAATCGTGATCATGATTTGGCAATTGAATCTGCGGCACAAGAGTCGTTTGATCGAATTCTTAATTCTGTCAATCCAGAAGCAGCAAAAAATTATATGGATCCAACCAGCGTCAAAGTTGGCCCATTTTATAAAGCAAGCTTATACGAAGCGGTGGTTGAAAAGTATCAGCAGTTAGCGGCTTATCATGAAAAAGGTCGGCTGGCTCGGGATTTTCGCGCCATGTACAAAAGTCATTTAAAGAAACGCTCAACCCAATAGGATAGGTGTTATGAACAAAAATCAGTTTCCACAACTACGTTTTATATTAGTTAATTTTTTGGGTTTATTATTATGTGCAGTATACGTGAATGGCTCAGCAAATGAAATCGAGTATAAAAAACAGGGTGTGCGAATTGATTGGGAGGCAGGTGAGAATCTGAATACCTTTAATCGTCGTCCACACACCTTGGTTTTGACTGCATATCAACTTTCAGATCCGAATGTATTTAATCAACTTCTTGAGGACCCCGAAGGTATTTCAAAATTATTGGAGGGCGATTCCTTTGATTCTAGCGTACTATCTAGACGCAAAGTCGTCGTCAAACCAAATGAACAGCAAAAACTTTATTTAGACCGTGCCGCTGGAGCGCAATATATTGGTTTGGTTACCGGCTATTTTACTCAAGACGTACGTGCCATGAGTCGTTTGGTGCCGGTCACACTTCGCGAGCGTAATCGTTTTTTCTGGCGTAAAAAAGACAAAGATCCTGCGGATACTATTGTTCAATTGACATTAGGTAGTTCGAAAATTAATGAGTTAAAAATTGTTGGCGTTGACGAGATAGAGGATGGTCGATGAAAAACAATCGTCCCATATTTTGGCATGAAGGTTTATTTCTTCGGCCGCACCATTTTCAGCAGCAAGATTTGTATTATCAAAACCTAGTGCAAGAACAGACACGTTTAGCCAATCCCTATAATTGGGGTGTGAGCGCTCTGACAATTAATCCGAGTCGCCTCAATAATCAGGTGTTTGAATTGGATCATGGTGAGTTTGTATTTAAAGACGGCGCGCGGGTCATTGTTCCAGAAAACGCGAACCTCGCACCACGTTCATTTGAAGACCATTGGGACCCAAATGGAGACACATTGCCTGTCTATTTGGGATTACGTCAATTACTTAACCACGAATCGAATGTTAAAGAAACGGATAACGGTGATGATTCAGCCTTAGGAGAAAATAAACTATTGCTAGAGCTGCGTTATCAAGTCGGTGCCACGGGACGAATCGTTTCCGATCTCTATCGCCGCGATAGCAAAGAGGATATCCGTTTTCTGAGCTATAATCTGCAAGTGTTTTTTGGCAAGGAAGTGGACGACGCAGTCGACTTTGATACATTTAAAATTGCCGAACTGAGAAAATTTGGCACGGAAGTCAAATTGGTCGATAAGTTTGTGCCGCCGGTTATTAAAATTAATGGCGCGACCCAATTGGTGAAAATTGTTCGTGATCTAAAAGAACAACTCACCACCCGCGTTAAAGAATTATCCTTGTACCGTGATGATCGAACGGCTGATATTAATCAGCTTAGTGGTCGTGATACATTTTTCTTAATGGCTTTGCGCACGCTGAGTCGCCAAGTACCGTTATTACATCATTTAACTGAACAAGGCCTGGCATCGCCGTGGCAGGTTTATGGACTTTTACGTCAATTAGTGGGTGAGCTGTCGGCGTTTTCATCGCGCTTTGATTTGTTTGGGTTGGAACAAGAAGAATCCATTGAAACCACCCAGTATCGTCATGATGATTTAGGTGAGTGTTTTGCGCGTATCAGTAGCACAATTTCCGCCATGTTAGAGGAATTAACCGCAGGGCCTGATTTTACTGCGGCTATGGATTTTGATGGTACTTATTATTATGCTGATTTGGATGACCGAGTGTTTCAACACGGTAGTCAAGTGTTTCTCTGTCTGCGTTCTCAATTGCCTGCAGAGTATTTAGTTGCAACCGTTGGTGCAATGATAAAAATCGCGTCCCGCGAACTTTTGCCACTATTGATTGCTCGATCCTTGGCAGGTGTAAATGCCAAATATTTAGAGTCACCGCCCACGGCCTTAGCGCGGCGTGCAGGCACTTATTATTTTCAATTAGACACTAATGGCGAAGCGTGGAGTGCCTTAAAAGAGGGACGTAATATCGCTGCCTATTTGGATAATCCACCAGCGGATCTTGAGTTGGAGTTAATGGTAATTTATGGCTAAGAAATCAGACGAGAAAAGTTTGGCAAATATTTTTAGTAATATATTTGCATACGTCATTACAATGAAACGAACCTGTCCCAATGTGCAACCAAGTTTTGCTGAAGTGCGCGGACAAGTTTTGGAAATGCTTGAACAAAGTATTGCTATCATACGTGACCAAGGCATTGACCCAAGAGACTATGATGATGCACGCTTCGCCGTCGTGGCGTGGGTCGATGAAACTCTGTTGGGCATCCCATGGATACACAAGGAAGAATGGCAGCGCAGCTTATTGCAGTATGAGTTATATAACTCTGCTCAGGGCGGAGAGGAGTTTTTTGATCGTCTCAATCAGTTGTCACAAAATCAAAATGCGGTGCGCGAAGTTTATCTAATTTGTTTATCGCTCGGTTTCACCGGACGTTTTTGTCACGATGGTGATGATTTGTTATTGGAACAATTAAAACGGTCATCGTTGCAAATGCTCAATGGCGACACCGCCAGTGCATCAGCTTATGCAAAACGTGTCATGTTTCGGCAAGCCTATAAAGACGGTACAGCTGAGCAGGGCATGGCGGCGTCAAATGATGGACGTAGCGCATGGACCGCCAGTAAAACTTGGCTGATTGCTGCTCCGCCAGTCATTATTGCGATCGTATTTCTCGCTTATACCTTTGTACTGAATAGCATGGCTGATAATGTCATGACTCGTGTAGTGGGAGGTTAAAGGAATTCTCAATGATAAAAACAATTCTTAAATGGTTGCTCATTATCATCTTAGTCGTTGCGGCTTTGGCTTTGACTGCATTTTTTCTCGACTGGGACTACATAACTGTATTTGCAGTTGCGGGAGGCTGTGCCACAATTATCGCCGCATTAGTTGGGCTTTATCGTGGCATTATCACCTTGCGTGAACGTCGGGCGCAGGATCTATTATCTGCTGATATCCGGGTTCGGGTGCAAAAACTCGATCGTTTATGGAAGACAGCGATTGGTCGAATTAAACAGTCGCGCTTAAAAGAACGCGGTAATCCGGTTTATGTGTTGCCTTGGTATTTGGTTTTAGGTGATAAACAAAGTGGTAAGACCACAGCCTTGCGCAATAGCCGGGTTGCTATTCCCGTGCTCGAAGGCGCCGATGCGCCGAAAAAAGAAGATCAATTGGGAAACTGGTGGTTAATGGATGAATCGATTCTTATTGATTCACCTGGACGTTATATTTCGCCTGCCAATGAGGCCGACGAAGCTGAATGGAACCGTTTTAAACATTTATTCAAAAAGTACCGACGCTGGAAACCTGTTAATGGTGTGGTAGTGGTGGTCAGTGCTGAACGTTTAATTAAAGATAAAGACGAAGATTTAAAGTCACATGCCGCGCAATTACGTGGCCGTCTCTCAGAGTTAGTGAATAACTTCGGTATTCGTTTCCCGGTTTATATCATGGTGAGCAAAGCGGATATGATAGCGGGTATGACGCGTTTTTTCGCGCATTATCCTGATCCCTCTGTGTATCAAGCCATGGGTGGAATGGCGGATGCAAAAGCTATCTCCTCCATTAAAGATCGTGTTGATGGCATCATGCAAAATATGGTATCAAAGCTCGGTGAATTGCGTTTGGCGCTTTTGGCCGAGCCTGACACTAGCGATGTAACCGCGCCGGCGTTTGTTTTTCCCGAAGAAGTAAATGCGCTTAATCATTCATTACAAGTTTTTGCTCATACTCTATTAGATGAGACGCTCTATAAAGAAGCGCCTATTTTTCGAGGCTTATATTTTTCTAGTGGCCGACAAGAAGGGCAACCAATTTCCAGCTTTTTATCCGGCCACTATCAAACAGAAATTGCTAATTCACAGCGCATTGGTGAACGCAGTCTTTTTCTTAAAGGTTTTTTTGGTACGGTTTTGAAAAATGATAAAGAAATGGTCATGCCAACAGCGCAATCCTTGTATTTGCGTAAATTACAGCAGAACTTTGGTGTAACCACATGGGTTGCTGCATGCTCTGTCGCTGCCGTTATGTTGACAGTATCATTTGTACAAAACATGGGTACCTTGCGTGATGTTGTTGATCAATTGCCGGCAGATATTGTTCTTAAAAATGAAATGGCCATCGATTTGCGAACATTGGATGAATTTAAAAATGCCATTCGTTTTTTACATAAAACCAACAATGAATCTTGGGTGGCGAACATGGGCCTGGGGCAAAGTCAGTCAGTAGAAAAGCAACTATCCGTCGTGTATGCCACCAAGTTCCGCGAAGCGACACTGGTGCCGTTTGATAAAAATTTCAGCCAATCCAGTGCGATGCTTTCGCGAAGTTCAACACCGGATGAACTTGCATCACATATTGACTTCATGACCAAACGAATTAAGTTGCAAGAATCTGTTTTGAGTGACGAAGAAGAATTGAACTATGAATTGCTGGTCGCTAAAGAGCAGCCCGATTATGAATTCATGTTATTGCCATTCGTCGAAGTGCATAATATTCAGAATTTAAAACCGATCTTGAAAGATAACTATTTAGCTTATTTACTCTGGGTGGATAATCAACGCTTGATTCGCAATGATATCGATGATGAAAAAGCACGCTTGACGTCCGTAATCAGTAAACATGGCATTGGATTGGAGTGGTTGGTTTCTTGGTCCAATTTACAAGCGGCAATTAATTCTGTCAATTTGCGTCAATACTGGGGAGTATCAGTTTTAGATGACCAAGATGATGTGCAAGTGCCTAAAGCGTATACACCAACAGGATTAGCAGCTATTTTTGCCTTCCTTAAAGAAATAGAAGCAGCGGCACAAGATTCGAAAACCTTACAAGATAAACGTAACGCGTTTATCGCTGATTACCGGCGAGATTATTTCAATCACTGGCGGGACTACATGTTACGCTTTAATGAAGGTAATTTTGGTTGGGTCGGAAAAGATAGACGTATTGAGCTGGCAGCAAAATTAGCCAGTAAGGAATCACCTTATGAGCAACTATTAGCGACGTTACCAGCAAATTTACAACCTGCATTGGATTTGTCTGACCAGGAGTCAGATATTCCGGCTTGGGTACCACTCGCATTTCGTTATGACAAACTCAATGACCCCGAATACCAGAAATTGGTTATGGGTGGCAATGGTCTCGCGGGTAAAATAGTTAAAAAGGGAATTAATGTTTTAGGTAAAGCGAAAAAAGTAATCAAAGGCAGTGCCAATACAGAGGCGTTGGCAAATGCAGACGCAAAGGCCGTTCCTTTAGTGATTGCCTATCATGACACAATGAAAGTCATTGCTGATCAAACGCAATCACCTCAGGCAGCATTTGTACTGGCAAAAGCCACCTATGAAGAAACCAAACGTGTGGTTGGTGAACCCGCAAAAGAAATGAATAAAAATGTTTGGTCGCAAAATCGTTTGAAGGAAATCATTGGTAGCGGTGAAGCGGATGAAGAGGCGTTCTGGGCACTATTAAACGCACAAGCGAAACAAGTCTGGGGCGTGTTGCTCGATGAGACTGAAAACTATTTGGAGCTCGCATGGCAGGATGAAGTGTTAGCTCAGGCGACAGGTCTTAGTGGTTGGCAACGTATTGAAGAGCTGCAAGGACCCGGTGGAAAAATCTGGGAATTCCAGAAGAATTTTGCTGGTGCTTTTGTTCGTAAGACTCGTGCCAAGGGCTATGTTTCAAATGAGTTGTATGAAGACAAGGTTGAGTTTTCCGAGAGTTTTTATACGGTCCTCAATCGTGGACGCGTCAGTCAAAATGCGATATCGGGCAATTACCGCGTAACTATCGCCGCAATGCCTACCGATGTTAATCCAAGTGCAACCGAGCAGCCCCACCTCACCAAACTTGTTGTCGTATGTGCCGAAGGTAATGTAGAACTTTTGAATTATAACTATCCAGTGAGAAAAAGAGTAAATTGGTCGCCGCAGGATTGTGGCGATGTACTATTGGAAATCCATGTGGGGGAAATCATTTTGGAAAAACGCTATAGCGGTTTTAATGCTTTTGTGCGTTTCCTCAAGGACTTTCGAAGTGGACGCAAAGTATTTAAGCGTCGCGATTTTCCCAGCATGGGAGCCAAAATGGCGGGGTACAGGATAGAAAATCTAACCGTTTCATACGCGTTTACCGGTCATGGTTCGGTTTTAAAACTAGCACTTAAAGATCCATCCAATGTTCCGGATTATATAACCTCGAAGAAAGGCCAAAAGCAATATGCAGGAACTAATTGAACAAATAGATTCGTTGTTAGTGCCAATTAGTGCAGATAAGCCTTGTGGTAGTTCAGCGAAATACGAGACAGAATATGAATCGATTCAAGAAGAAATCGATAAACAAAATTCGCTTGATGGTGCGGTGGTGGATTGGAATGAAATATCCAATTTAGCCACCACCATTTTGACCGGAATGAGTAAAGATATTTTGGTCGCGAGTTATTATGCAAATAGCCGTTTTGTGCTTGATGGTTATCAAGGTCTTGCAGAAGCATTGATGTTAATTGATACCCTATTTGATCGCTATTGGGATGATTTGTATCCTGAGAAAAAACGTATGCGTGGTCGGGTGGTAGCACTTACCTGGTTAAGCGATGAGTTAGAAAAAGGTATAGAAACACAACGACCGGATACCCATGAGATCG
>JAOUJM010000023.1 GCA_029883265.1 Gammaproteobacteria bacterium | reverse complement strand
CAAATGGATTAGTCGACTCTTTTGCGCCGATTCCCGCAGACTCTTTTAGCATGGCTTTGATTGCACCTAGTTCATTATTCATTTCACGCTTTTTGGCCTGCAATGCCTGAACATAGCTTTCGAGCTCTTTTTCCTCGGCTGCAAAATTGCCAATTCGTGTTTCCAAAATAGGAATTTGAGCTTCAATATCTAGCTGCTGGGCAATCGCTGCTTCAGCTAGATCATCTCGTTTTTCATTTATAGATAATTCTATTTTCTGCGAAAGGTCTTGATGTTTGCTGTTTTCTTCAAGCAAACGTTGATTCGCGAGGTGCTTATTTGCGATGACTTTACCTAACTCGGCTTTGACATCATTAATCGCCTCGTCGACTTCACGAATTGCTTGCTGCATAACAATCTCTGGTGTTGCGTTTTCAACTGCATCAACCAGTGCATTGATACTGCCCGCAATAATACGACCGACACGGCTAGTTAGTTTCTCGCTCATAGTTCAACTCCTTCAGTTGTTTTTGTTTTATCAATTCAGCTAATTCTAAAATTGGTTTTATCCGCTGTTGCATAATGTTTTTGTTATAACAAGCCGCAGGTTCTGTGGTGCCTAGCTGCATGATCGATTCAAACAGACGGAAAATTCGCTCAATCAAACCGCTTTCAATGACTTGCATATCATGCAAAGTAAGTTTGTCTTGGGAATGAGTTGAGGCTAAAAGAAACGCCATGACATCCGGTAACCAGGTGCTTAATCTGAACAATAATTCTGAATGTTGATTTTGTTCGAGTTCGGCCTGGCGTAAGGTGTTGATAACGGGCAATAGCCATTCGTTAAGCATTTCCAAAGCGGCACGGTAGTCACCTAAACCTTCATTTTGTTTTTTTGCATCATTAATAATATGCCGCAGTTTATCACTGGGTGTATGTGCGCCAGGGATATTGAGTTGGCTAATAAATTCAATGTCCTCTTGGGAAATTCGGGTACTAATCGGTACCATGCGTTTGGACATTATTTCATTTCATCCTGTTTTAGTTTTAATGGTGATTTCAGTATAACAACATATGTATACATATGTAAACAAAAGCTCAATTAAAAAATAAGAATTAAAGACCCAGAAATACTGTAAGGAAATAAGAAGACTAATAAACCCAAGACCTGTCATATTTGTTTGGCAAAAAAATTAAAAGCATTGGTGGTGCGATGTAATAGGTGAAGTCAGATAATCCTCGATTTTGCAAGGATTTTTAATCAAGCGTGATCGTTAGTCGTGGTGGTAAGGTTTGATTGCACAATATAAACTATTCATTCACGAATCAATCCCCACTCCATGGCTTGTGTCTGATTCTCAAAAATTGCCATGGCAGTGGTCATGGGTTTGAAGCCTAGTTTTTCATAAAATGTTTGTTTGCCTGGGTAGGCGTAAAGAATGATTTTTTTATGGCCGCGGGAGCTTTCTACTAAGTGCTGTACAATCTTTTTACCCAAGCCGGCACCTTGATAATTCGGCAAAACAGCGATATCACAAATATAGGAACAGTCTACACCGTCGGCAAGAGCGCGGCCGACAGCAACTAATTTATTGTTGTCAAATACAAAGCATTTGAAAAGGCTATTGTTGAACGCTTGTTGCAAAGCATTGGGTTTTTTTTCACCTAGTGGCGCTTGACGATAGAGTTCGGACAATTCCTGCCAGTCAATATTGTCTAGTGAATATTGCCAGTGTAAATTCATAAATCCTCTTTGATGATTAACTAACGGCTAAATTCAGTCGGCTTTTCTAATTCGTAAATGGCTTCTGTTAAACTTTCCATGCGTTTTTCAAGAACCGCTTGGGCATCGAATAGGCCTCGATTATAAAAATAGGCACCTATTTCTTCACCAATAAAATCTAAAAAAAACTCAGCATCAAATTGACCAATTTTCTGATCCAGTTCTTCCTGGAAATACATTTGGATTTTTTTAACAATAATTTCTTTTTCGTTTTTATTGAATTTGATTTCGCTCAAATGCTGCCTCCTTTGATTGGGGGGATCGTCAAGGTAAATTACCCGTAAAATGACGATTATTTTGTTGAACTCTTTTTGCTAGATAGCAAGCGTTTGCTTCATGAATATAATCCCCGCCTTGACGGCGACACCAAGGCCAGTTACTTCCTCGCTAAGCATGGTTTCCAACAGTGGGCCATAAAGTCAGTGCTTTAGAAAAAAATGGATTCTTTTTTGTGGATTGTTAACATGCTTCACTGACACAGGCAGGAATGTGCGCAAATAATTTGCCATTGATTCGCTGCCGATTGCTGCCAAATCCGTGTGAAACGAAAATCGCTTTCATTGCTTTCACCAGCAAAGCTTCCCAGAATGCGCGCTTTAACTGTGACGATAATGACATCGCCCGCTACTTGAAATTGTTGTTCCGAAGTCTCAATGCGCTCAATTTTTAATAGACCCGATTGGTGAGCACCAAGATCATCTTGCTTGTGCATGATATGCCCTAAGTGATTAGTAAATATGAGATCGGGTGATAATAATTCATCAAGCAAAGCCACGTTGGAATCCAACATGGCCTGCTTTAATTGATTTTCTTTGTGATTAATTTGTTCTTGCAGATCCTGATGCATAATTGTCCCTCAAAAAATTAGTTATTGCCTGCGAGTGAGAATTGTTTGTTATAACTCGAGCGAATGACAAAATATAGTAATAAGCCAATAGGACCTAGCATAAAACAAAATGGCAAACACAGCCACATCCATCCGTGGGATATGTTTTGTTTTTGCGCATCTTGCACCATCCAGGCACCAATAAACAAATCAAAGGCCAAATAATGCAACCAACCGGCGAGCAATGCGTATGGATGTTGAAACAGACTGGCCACATTGCTTAAGCTTTGAAAATCGCCCTGTGCATCGGGCAGATAAACTATGACTAATAACGTATAAGCCAATGCAATGATCAAACTGACATAGCCCGGGATGATCAATCGCTGGGTAATAAACCATTTTGGCGCTAACAGTAGTAATAACCATGCAGGTAAAACCAAGGTGTTAAACAATTGAAATAAACTATCTGCACTAATCATGAGTGTTCCTTTCCTTGTTATTAAGCTTGTTTGTCCGAGAGAATATTTGAAGAGAGCTTGCCCAAACGGCTTCGATTTTGTTGTTTACTCCAATAGAGTCGAAGCACAACTAAATTAACAAGCAAGCCGATAACCATGGTTTCGACAAAGACCTCACGTCCTGATATTCCGGTGAAAAATATATAAGGGCTGAAAATGAAGCGCATGGTCACGGGTGTGAAACCTACGGCGACACTGACAAACATCCATTTTTTGTGTAAGTCAAAGCGTTTTTGTCGGGCATAAACAAACCCTTTATATAATGAAAAAAGAAATAGGACGCTAAAAGGCACAACAAAAATACTTTCTTTAATGCCCGCAAAAGGATAAACCAATCCTATATATAAACCAGCAAGCCCCATAACGAGTCCAAGCAGTACAAAACTACGGCCTAAATAACGATGCAGACGTGGTTTGGATTGGCGTAAACGCTTGGATAATTGGAACGGTATAATTAATAAGAACAATACTGCTGGAATGATATGCAAAAACTCGCTCATCGGGTGCGCATCATATTGTGGACGTTGCTCTAAAAACCATTCTTTGCCTGGCGGTGGATTAAATTCCATAACCACTTCTGTTGATGGCTGCGGCAAGTAATGTGAAGCAGCGGAAATCGCGCCTAGAATAATCAGAAATACAAAAGCCGAGTAGGCAATTTTTTTTAAATTGAGTTTAAACATCAGTGTCTCTCCTTTGCTTGAGTCAGTATCGTTATCGGCCGCTATGTTGGCAATGTAAACATAAATGTGAGCACTGTCAACATAAATGTTGTCATTGTTTACATTGACTGCTATTATTTAGCCAGGAGGTGTATATAAGTGCCTAAAAAATCAAAAGATTCTTACCATCACGGGGATTTGCGCCAGGCTCTGATTGATGCTGCTATCGTTTTATTGCGTGAACGAGGCATCAATGACCTGAGTTTGCGCGAAGTGGCTAAACGTGCGGGTGTGAGTCATACCGCACCCTATCGCCATTTCAATGATAAACATGCGTTGTTGTGCGCAATCGCTGCAGTTGGTTTTAAACGTTTGGCTGATGCGATGCAGCAATGCATCGCGCAAGATCCGCAAAATCCATTAAAACAACTTCAAGCGAGTGGTCTGGCTTATGTACGTTTGGCGGTGCAATATCCAGATATCACTCATTTAATGTTCGGTGGAGCCCTGGGTTATGAAAATTTACCCGCAGACTTAATCGAGGTTTCCGATGCAGCTTTTGGCGGATTATTGCAGATAATTGATAATGGTAAACAAGCGGGTTTATACCAAGACGAAGATACAATGAGCCTGGCTTTAGTGGTGTGGTCATCGGTGCATGGGTTATCCATGTTAATTAGCGCCGGAAAACTACAAGACCATGTCAAAAACCAAGACGATGTCGATTGCATGGCGGAATTAGTCACTCGATTTTTACTCTCAGGAATAAAAAGTGATAAGCTAGGCGCGCCTGAATAATTCTCCTGGGAAGGATACTATATGTTGCGCTTATTGGCGGCTGGATTACTCATACTACTTAGCACAACGCTTAATGCACAAAGTATTTTACATCACCAATTGAAAGTCGAACTCAATCCTGAGACAGGCGACATTCATGTTACAGATTTCATTACCTTACCCACCCAAATTGACGCTGCTGATATACAATTTTTATTAAACCAAAACCTGGAAATTACTCATAGCTCACTCAAACTCAAAAAAACGCAAAACAAAATAATTACATCGACCTTAGGCGCCGTCGCCAGTCAATATCGCTTGGAGGCAAAAGGTCAATCCGAACTAGAAATTAGCTATCACGGCCGGATTCAAAATCAATTGAGCGCAGCCAATGAAAACTATGCAAGAAACTTTGATGAAACCGCTGGCATCATTAGCGAGGAGGGTGTTTTTCTCGCGACGCAGAGTTTGTGGTTTCCATTGTTTGACGAGCAAATGCTGTCATTTGAACTTGAAGTTAAGTTGCCAAAGGATTGGCTCAGTATTAGCCAAGGTGAACGCAAACAAAGCCAGATTGTGAAATCTCAACGCATAGACATGTGGTCCATGCCAAAAGCACAAGATGATATTTATTTAATTGCGGGCCGTTTCAAACAATACGAACAAGTCGGGGAAGCGGTAAAAGCCATGGTATTTTTGCGCCAAGCTGATCCCGCTTTAGCACAAAAATATTTGGATACGACCGAAACTTACGTTGAATTATATGAACGTCTTATCGGTGAATATCCTTATGAAAAATTTGCCATGGTGGAAAACTTCTGGGAAACCGGCTATGGCATGCCGTCGTTCACTTTACTGGGTTCTCAAGTTATTCGTTTTCCTTTTATTTTGCATTCGTCCTATCCTCATGAGATTTTGCATAACTGGTGGGGCAATAGTGTGTTTGTGGATTATGAGCGAGGCAATTGGGCGGAAGGTTTAACAGCCTATTTGGCTGATCATTTAATTCAAGCGCAGAAAGGCCAAGGCATGATGTATCGCCGCGGTGTATTGCAAAAATACAGTGATTATGTGAATGATGGGAAAGATTTTGCACTCACGGATTTTCAAAGTCGTCATAGTTCTGCATCAGAAGCCGTGGGTTATGGTAAAACCCTGATGCTATTTCATATGTTACGTCTAAAAATTGGTGATGAACATTTTAGACAAGGACTGCGACAGCTTTATCGGGATTATCGGTTCAAGCAAGCGGGTTACGCCGATCTTCAGGCAGTGTTCAGCGAGGTATCCTCTCAAGGTTTAAGTCATTTCTTCCAACAATGGCAAACCCGCATAGGCGCACCGCAGTTAAAAATTGTTCGTGCTCAACAAAAAAATAATCAATTACATATTCAATTGCAGCAAACCCAAAATGAACCGGCGTACGAATTGGATATTCCATTGGCGATTAGTTTGTCGGGGCAAAAAACAGCCGAGCAAGTCGTTTTACATATGCAGCAAAAATCCCAATCCTTTGATGTGCTCATTGAAGGGCAAGCAAACCGCATTGATTTAGATCCCGAATTCGATGTTTTTCGTCGCTTGGCACCACAAGAAATTCCACCGGCCTTATCCCAAGGTTTTGGTTCAGCAAAAGTATTAATTGTATTGCCCAGCAGGGGTGACCGTGGTTTTAAACGCGCATATGAATCATTAGCACAGCAATGGCAACAGTCCCAAGCGGGTGCTTGGGAGATTGTTTGGGATAATCAAATCAAACAATTGCCCGATGATCGTGCCGTGTGGTTAATCGGTTGGCGCAATCAATTTCTCCCAGCATTTCAACAGCGTTTTGCCGATACGGATGTCAGTTGGCAAAAACAGTCGGTTACTATTGCGGGAAAAAACTGGAATGCGAATCAGCACGCCATTGTTTTAACCGCTCGCCATAAAAACAATCCGGCACAAACATTATTATGGCTAGGCAGTCATGATATTAATGCGATAGCAGGTCTAGCACGCAAGTTACCTCATTATCGTAAATACAGTTATCTGGCATTTACCGGTGATGCACCCGATAATGTGTTAAAAGGTCAGTGGCAAGTGTTGTTATCGCCTATGTCGCAGGTTTTTGATGCAACTCAGGCAATACCGGCACAAATGCAAAAACGTGAACCTTTAATTCAAGCCGCAGAACATTTTTCCAAAAAACGCATGATGGGTGATATTCGTTTTCTTGCGAGTGAACAACTAAAAGGCCGTGGCATTGGTACAAAGGCGCTGGATCGCGCTGCGAATTATATCGTAGAACAATTCAAATTAAGTGGCTTACGGCCCGCTTGGAATAATCAGTATCGCCAAACGTGGACTGCCGATTTGGGCGCAGACAAGGGCAAAACGAACTTGAGCAATGTGCTGGCAATGGTGCCGGGTACTAATCCTAAATATAAAGACCAAGTGGTTATTGTTAGTGCGCACTATGATCATTTAGGTTTAGGTTGGCCGGATGTGCATAAAGGGGACGAAGGTAAAATTCACTATGGCGCAGATGATAATGCTAGCGGCGTTGCGGTCATGCTGGAGTTTGCACGTTATGTTAAGGATACCTGGAAACCTGAACGAAGTATTTTGTTTGTAGCATTTAGCGCTGAAGAAGCGAATCGTTTGGGTTCTGAATATTTTGTGCAACATGCAGGATATCAACCGGAGCAAATTATAGGGGTGGTGAACCTGGATACGGTAGGACGTCTGGGTGCTAAGCCATTGCAAGTGTTTGGTATTGATTCGGCCAGTGAGTGGGTGCATATTTTTCGTGGCATTGGTTTTGTCACCGGCATAAAAATAAACCCTATACGTGAAGATATTGGTAGTAGCGATCAAACCTCGTTTATTAATCGTGGAATTGCCGCAGTGCAATTATTTTCCGGTGCTCATGAAGATTTTCATCGTCCGAGTGACACGATTGAAAAAATCGATGCAGAAGGTTTGGTGAAAGTTGCAGAAGTGTTACTTCAAGCGGTGGATTATCTGGCTTCACGCGAAACACTAATGACCTTGCCGGGGCAACAACCATCAAGTGCGTCCAAATCCAGCTCAGGACGGAAAGTCAGTGTAGGTACTATCCCGGATTTTAGTTTTGTGGGTGAAGGCGTGCGAATTCAGGACATTATTGCCGGATCACCAGCAGAGAAGGTGGGTTTAGCTGAGGCTGATGTTTTAGTCAAACTTAATCAGAATGTAATTAAAAATCTGCGCGATTATGCCCAAGCCTTACGTCAGCTACAGCCGGGTGAAACGATTACACTGGTTTATTTACGTAAAGGCAAACAACATCAAGTCAAATTGAAAGTTGAAGCACGTTAGTCTGCTTCGTTGTCAACATGGTTTCACTTCCATCTAAGATCTGATTACGCTATGCAATCTCCTGTTTGCTCAAACATTGGATTAAACATATTTTGATTCGTGAAAAACAGTAAAAGCAATGACTACCTTTTAGCCTATATTGTTTTTGCACGAATCCTATTTCTGATGCAAAATCAGATAATCAGATAATCGTGTAATGAAAAAATCAATGAGGGCGTAAAATGGGTCCCAGGCAATTAATGCCGTTATATATAGGTAAAACGCCACACCGTTAAAACCAACAAACCAGATGGTGCCAAGCAAATGAGTGTAAGCAATAAATAATAAAAAACTAGCTAACACGGGACGTGAGGCCCGTTCTAAAGGACCTACTGCAAGATGTCGTAAGCGTTCCATAGTTCAACCTCGCACTTATCTTATATATATAAGGCTAGGAGCAATGCTTATGCCAGTGGTTTTAAGTTGCGGAAGCTATTGTTTTGCAATTACTGTTAACGCCGAATTGAGCACGGTGGCAGAAATTCGGCGTCGATTTTTAATTGCTGAATGAGGATGTTGTTAGCGAGTGGGTAAAATTGCTTTTAATTGTTGGTGTGCGTACCGCACCACGCGTTCCGTGGTTTCCCAATCAATACAAGCGTCAGTAACCGAAACACCGTATTTCAGTTGTGATAAATCAGCCGGAATGTTTTGGTTGCCCCAGTGCAGATTGCTTTCCAGCATCATGGCAATAATGGATTTATTTCCATTTTTGATTTGTTCAATGCAATTATTGACCACTTCTTCCTGACGGGCCGGGTCTTTGTGTGAATTTCCATGACTACAATCCACGGTTAAATTCACTGGGGAATCGGATTTAATGAGTTCCTGTTCGCATCGAGCAATGTTTTCTGCATCATAATTGGGTTGACCGCCACCGCCACGCAAAACTACATGTCCGTAACGATTGCCTGCCGTATGAAAAACAGCACATTGGCCGTTTTGATTAATACCTAAGAAATGGTGACTGCGTGCGGCTGAATGAAGCGCATTAATCGCCACACTCAAACTGCCATCGGTGCCATTCTTAAATCCGACAGGTGTTGATAAGCCACTGGCCATTTCACGATGGGTTTGTGATTCAGTAGTGCGTGCGCCTATGGCGGTCCAGGTAATCAGGTCTTGAATGTATTGCGGCGAAATAGGATCGAGCGCTTCGGTAGCACAGGGTAAATCCATCTCATTCAGCTGCAATAAAAGTTTGCGAGCAATGTTCAAACCCTTTTCAATGTGAAAAGAATCATCCATGTAGGGGTCGTTGATCAAACCCTTCCAGCCAACGGTAGTGCGTGGCTTTTCAAAATAAACACGCATTACTAGATACAAGGTGTCTTGTACTTCATTCGCGAGTTTTTTTAAGCGTTGTGCATAATCTAGAGCGGCATCAGTGTCGTGGATTGAGCACGGCCCAATGACCATGAATAGACGATGATCATTACGATCAAGAATATTCTGTAACACCTGACGACCTTTTAAAACCGTCTGTTCAGCTTTATCACTACGCGGATAAGCACTCTTTACGGCCTCGGGTGTGGGCAGTAAAGTTTGTGATAACACATTGATGTTACTTACTTGTTCTTCAGTCATGCTAAGATTGCCTGTAGTTTCCAGGATTGCACAGGGCTGTGAATTATAGTGTTTTTAAACTGAGAGCGCGAGTGAAAATAGGGCTTAAAAAGCCTGTCAGGCGTGATTCTTGCCCTGGCACTAGCGGTTTAGCTGGGAATTTCCTTAAAAAGTAACAGAAACTGCGTATGATGGCGTTTAAATGTTTAAGACCGCATCTAAGCTACTGGAAAACCATGTAAAAACGGTCTAAGGTTTTAGGCATTAAAGCCGACTTGAACACAGTAATGCCGAACCCGCTATATATAGTATAGGAAACGCAGGTTACAAGCGGCGAACAGGGAAAGGTCTGAACATCAGACAGACGATATTGGCGGTAAACAGGAGACTAGCCTTATGAAACGATTGAAATTGGTATGTGGTTTTTTATTAGCATTAACAACCGGCCCCACCTGGGCGCTAGGCTTTGGTGATTTAGCGCAAGCTGAAGCGCAAAAAGGCTTTGATGGTTTCGCTGCGGATTTCGCAAATGCATTGCAATATCGGGCTGTCGCACCTGCTGAACCTTTAGGTTTATTAGGCATCGATATTGGTGCAGAAGTGACGGTCGCACAAGTATTAAACGTAGCTGACTATGCTGCTGTTGTCGGTGGCGTAACCGATAAATTGAAATTCACGTTGATCCCTCGTTTGCATGTTCACAAAGGTTTGCCTTTTGGTTTGGATGTGGGTGCCATGTATATGAAAATTCCCAAAGTGGATTTTGGCTATTGGGGTGGAGAAATTCGTTATAGTTTTATCAGTGGCAACCTAGCTATTCCAGCAGTTGCCGTGCGCGGTACCTATTCAACTATCATGGGATTTGATGCGGCGGATTTATCAACCATGGGGCTTGAGTTGACTGTCTCAAAAGGCTTCTTGATGTTAACACCTTATGCTGGCGCTGGTATGGTTAAATCCAATGCAAGTACCACAGCGAAAATTCCTGTATTGAATACAGCATTCAAAGACTATAGTGAAACCGTTACAAAATGGTTTGTTGGTTTTAATTTCAATATGGGTTTATTGAATTTCGCTGGCGAAATGGACCAAACAGGTGAATATCGGAATTACAGCGCGAAGCTTGGTTTCCGTTTCTAATTTATTATCCAAGTATTGTTAACAGCCCCACTAAAATAGTGGGGCTTTTTTGTGCAATCAAGCTAAATATAGGTTGATTTAAGCTTGAGACCAGCATTTTTTAAGGAAAGAATAAACAAACTCGACTATGATACACCGGATTCCTAAAAAAAAGACCCATTTTTCAGGTGATGTTCAATTTATTGCTTCCAATATTCTTGCTGCTTATGTCCTGCAGTTTCATTGCATCGGCATCGACGATGCTTGGTGTGCCTGGACAAATCATTGTCAAATACAAGCCAGGTTATAACGCCAAGCAAAAATCCTCATTACAAAAAATTAAACAAGCACAAGTTAAAGCACGATTTAAACAATTTGATTTGGAATTATGGCAGTTGAAGCCAAATCAATCGGTGGCCGCCGTATTAAATGAACTGAAAAACAATCCAGCCATCGCACTTGCCGAGCCTAATTATCGTCGTTACCCCTATCGTTTACCCATCGATCCAGAATTTATTGTGCAACAACAAGAAGACTTTGTCCGACTGCAGTTAGACCAAGCTTGGGAATTAAGTACGGGTTCGCGAAATGTACGTGTTGCGATCATTGATGATGCTATAGATATTGATCATCCCGACTTAAAAAATAATATCAATGCTAATTTGGCGAAAAATTTTGTTAAGGATGATCAAGCTCAGAATAATCCACGTCCAGGGATTTGTTTTGATCCAATCACAGGGCAGGTGGATAGGAACTACCCTGAAGAACACGGAACTGCGGTTGCGGGTGTCTTGGGTGCGCAAGGCAATAACGGAATTGGCTTAACTGGTGTTGCCTGGGAAGTTGATATTGTGCCGATTCGAATTGGTTGCGCCTATAGTGTTGCGGCAGAGTTGGCAGCATTTGAATACGCAGTGGAACAGCAAGTCCATATCATTAATACCAGCTATGGTGGTCCTTACTATTCAGAAGCAGAGCGCCAAGCGATTTTCCGTTTACAGCAACAAAATATCTTATTAGTGGCTGCTGCTGGAAATTTTGCTGTTAATAATGATCGCTTACCAGACTATCCATCTAGCATCGATTTGCCGAATATAATTTCAGTCGCAGCAGCGAATTGGAACGGACAATTACTTAGTTGGAGTCAATATGGACAAACCAGTGTTGACATCGCTGCGCCTGGGGAATTTATTGCCACCACTTTAATCAATGGCAAATATACACAAGTATCGAGCCTAGTCGAGTCACTTTCAGGCACCTCGTTTTCAGCGCCTTTTGTTTCAGGTGTCGCTGCACTTCTGAAAAGTTATCAGCCGAATGCGAGTTTTTACGACCTAAAGGCGGCTATGATGGCAAGTGTGGACCCAATTAAACAAATGATCGGTCCACCGTATATGGATATTCAAGCACGTTTGGTGAGTGACGGCTTCATTAATCCAAGAGCGGCTTTACAGAAAATAAGAAATCCTGAACCCTTGATCGTGATTAAAGACATTCAAATCGATGACACGGGCGCTTCTGGTAATCGCAATCAAATATTGGATCATGGCGAGAAAGTTCGACTGAATTTACTCATGCAAAACCTCTGGGCCGATGCTAGTTCAGTATTGTTTGAATTGAAATCCCTATCAGACTACATACAAGTCACAGGGGAACGTAAATCCATTAGTATTTTTCCCGGTCGTGCAGGTGAGCAGGTGGTGTCTTTTTGGTTGGATGCGCAATTGGAGTCGATTTACCAACGGCATTTATTTCAGCTCGATATGAGTATTGCAGGCCAAAGCCAAACACGCTTTTTTGAATTAGAGACAGGTTCGCTTGAACTCGATCAAAGCGTTTTTGATAGCATTCAAAACCAGGGACTGGATCACAATCAAATCCAATATTACCACATTGATGTAGCATCACCAGGCACACTAGTATTTGAGTTATATACACCTGATGCAAATATTGGGGGGCAGCATTTGGACTTATTAGTCAGGCACGGCGGATACCCAGAATTTAATTTTGAATATTATGCAGAACCCGATGCCAAGCTTAACTTAGGTATTGGGCGTGATACCTATGTCAGTGCTGGATTAGGGCTAACTGAAACGATCCGTATTCCGGGTGCAACGAAGGGCACTTATTATATTGCGGTTGTAGCGCCTCATGGCAGTGGTCAAACCAATCATGATTTTGAGTTACTCGTGACACGCCCTAAATTACAACGCACATTCACTGGAGGCTGTGCACTTGGCAATGGCAGTACTACAGATCCAATGTTATATATACTTATCGTAATTGCTCTCGCTGGTCTGTATAGCCGTAGACAATCCTCAGCATCGTAATTCGTCCTTAGCAAGTCATTTCTTCCCACTACATGCGTTTGCCACATGAAAAAGCACAGCTTTCTTCCCTGATCGCTCATGATTTGATTAATACCCTATTATAAATGAGCACCATTAACATTTTTGACTTATCGCTTGAGCGCGTAAAGAAATTAATGACATTTGGGTCAACAAACCAATTGTTATCACCCAATGAGCCTTTGGTTCGAGCATTCAGATGTATTTGTGAAAACCTCGTTCTGATTTAGTACTGACGATTTTGAGTTCGATGCTAGCGCACCAAACAACGCTTTTATTCTGATGTTGATAAACAATGTCGGTCTTATTCACGTTTGAGAAGAAAATAATTGCCAGTGTAAGCGCATGGAGAGAAGCGATAGGATTATTTTAAGCATGTTAAATAAGTACGGCTAATGCAAGGCCTTACAAATGACAAACATGTGTCTTATTTTCTCTTTATCCTCTTAATGAGCATCGAGATTCCAATATTGGCAGTTGAGCGGGATCGAAACTGTGTTAACTCGTCATATTTTTTGTCATTAAGAGTAGGATTTGATGTTGAGGGACCTCTATATGATGTCTTTTCCTTCGTTTTAACAAATGCGCAGATAATTTTTGGGATTTTGTAACTTGGATTTTACGTTTTAAGCAAGAATTTTCTGTTGAGAAGGGGCGATTGAGATTTGTTTTCGTCAAAAAAGACGCTTTGAATGAGTTTGGCGAAAAAAATTCGGAGGAACTGACCTCGAAAGAACAAACTGAGCATGTTATTGGGTAACTTTTTTTGGTAGTCGAATGTATTTTACCTCGTAATTGAAAAAATTTAGGGTGTGATTTTCAAAAAACGAATGAAAAATTCGAAAGTGCATGTTCAATTTTCATAAATTTTGAATTTTTTTTGCCTCAAAAGAGAAAAAAATACATTTTTTTTTGAATTCGGAAGAAAATTTGCAAAAAAAGTCTAAAATACTTTAAAGTAATGAAAATTTTTACCGAAGAAGTTTGCATAGTAAGTATTTTTTTGTGATCATACGAACTATCGTTTGGGGACCCTAGCAAGGAGTAATTAAATATGGCAAAGAAGAAGGCAACCAAGAAGAAGGCAGCTACCAAGAAAAAGGCAGCTACCAAAAAAGTGGCTACTAAGAAAAAGGTAGCAACTAAGAAGGTAGCAACTAAGAAGGTAGCTACCAAAAAAGCAGCGACGACCAAGAAAAAGGCCGCCGCTACTAAGAAGAAGGCAGCAGCCGCAGCGAAGAAAAAAGCTGCAGCCGCTAAGAAAAAGGCCATGATGGCCAAGAAGAAAGCCGCCGCAGCGAAGAAACGCGCCGCAGCAGCTAAGAAGAAGGAAGCCGCTGCTAAGCGTAAAGAAGCAGCAGCAGTAAAAGCACTTGCGAAAAAGAAAACAGCCGCTAAGAAAAAAGCCTTAGCAGCTGCTGAAGCGAAGTTTGAACGTGATTGGGCTAAGAAAACTAAGCCTAAGAAGAAAAAAGCTTCTGCTAAACGCAAAAGTGCTAAAAAAAAGCCTAAAACGGCTACTCGTGTAAAGAAGGAGTCGGCACCGGCTAAACCAAGTGTACCTAGTGCACCAGTTGAATCGAGTACCCCTTCTGAAAGTACACCAAGTAGTAGTACCCCATCAATTTTCGGCGGGTTTTCTCGCTAGAATTGATTTGCTTGGACGGGTAGCCGATAAAAATCGGCTAAGAAAGGCCGCAGTTGTTAAAACTGCGGCCTTTTTAATTGAGTAAGCTGAAAAAAAATAAAATGAATGTCTTATTCAACTAAATAAATGACAAAATGGCTCGACTTTGACACGTTCACCGACTTCAATATTCCCTGATTCTAACGGTAGTACAATAAAACAATTCGCCAGACTCATCGACGTGAGCATGTGGGAACCCTGTTGCCCAGTTGTTTTAACCACGGTTTCTCCGGTTTCATTTACAAATAAAATTCCGCGCTGATAATCTACCCGACCCGGTCGTTTTTTCAGTGTGCTGACAGTCGTCACCTGTAGAAATTGTGATTCTGTTTGTGTGCGACCAGTCAATTTTGCGATTGCCGGTTTTACAAAATGCAGAAACGTAACCATGGCGGACACTGGATTACCGGGTAAACCAAAAAAGAAACTGTTTTTAAGTTGCCCAAAAGCCAGTGGTCGACCAGGTTTCATTGAAATCTTCCAAAAACCAACCTCGCCTAGTTTATCCAAGGTTTGTTTAACAAAATCCGCTTCTCCAACAGACACACCACCACTGGTAATGATTAGGTCTGCTTGATTAATGGCATTTTCAAATGCCGTTTCGATAGCTTGTTTATCATCTGGGATGATGCCAAGGTTAATCGCCGATATAGCGGGTGAAAGCAGTAATGCACTCAGTGTGTAACGGTTGCTATCATAGATTTCACCTGTGCTTAGGGGTTCGCCCAAGGACTTGAGTTCATCACCGGTGGAGAAAAAAGCGACTCGTACTTTAGGTTTGACATCAACACTCGCGATACCTAAAGAGGCGCACAAACCGACATCAGCAGCGGTAAGACAATGTCCACTGTTTAAAACCGGACTATTGATCTCAATTTCTTCACCAGCGTATCGAACGTTTTGCCCACTTTGGTGTGAGTCATCAATTTTGATCTGATTATTTTCAAGTGTTACGTGCTCCTGCATGACAACACTATCACAATGATCAGGTAGTTTAGCGCCTGTCATAATACGAACACACTCACCCGCTTGTACTTCACCTTCAAAAACATGCCCAGCAAATACTTTGCCTACGATTTGTAGTTGAGTGGGACTGTTTTTGCGCAGGTCGCTGCCACGAAATGCATAACCGTCCATAGCGGAGTTGGTGAATGCAGGGATTTGCATCGGTGACAAAATGGGTTCTGCCAGTACTCGGCCTACGGCCTCACTAATGCTGATAGACTCGCTGCCTTGAATTGCAGTAATGCGACTTTGAATTGATTCTAAGGCTGCGTCAACGGAGAGTGAATTCGGATCAAATTCACTATGGCAATTGGCTTGTTGATTCATGGTGTCCTCGTTTGTTGCTCGTACCACTGGATAATAAATTGAAGAATAGATGTCACGTCATTTATATCAAACCTGGGAATAGTTATGTTTGCCACGGTTTCATCACTAATCAGCGCAATTTGTTGTTCTAGGTCAGTTAAAATAGGTTTGTTGTTCGCTTGGCGATGCACCACAATCTTATCTATAGGTTCATGTTTAAAGCCCTCAACCAATAATAAATCGAATGAGTTTCGTTTGAAGTGCTGTAATAATTCTGATAGATCGGGTTCCTCTGTATTCTTTTCGTGTTCATGTAATAAAACCGAACGTGAATGTGAGGCTAACATCACCTGTGCAACCCCTGCCTGTCTAAAACGAAAGCTGTCTTTTCCCGGTTGATCCAAGTCCACCGTGTGATGGGTGTGTTTGATGACAGCTAGGCGCAAACCATATCGTTGCAAACCAGGTATAAGTTTTTCAATCAGAGTGGTTTTACCGGAACCGCTGCGGCCAACAAAACCGAGTAAAGGGTATTTATGAAGATGCATGTTTGTTTATAGTGTTGTTTTGAGCTTTATCCAGTTGTTCGGGGGTATTGATATTATAGAATGCTTCTGCCTGGTCACTGAAATCGACTTGAATAGCGGCTTGCGACAGCACCCATTCAATTGCTCGGCGTTGACCACTGGCTAAATACGCTTTTAATTCTGGAACACAAGCGCGATGGAACAAGCTAAACAGTGGTTGAATGCGTTGACCATCATGCACACAAGCCCAGTGTTTGTCTGATTGCTCAAGCGCTTGATGCAATCGACTATACAAATCGATGGGAATGTTGGGGCTATCGCAAGTTACACAAATAATTTCTTCGCTTTGGATTTCGCTTGCACAGCTTAAGAGACCCGCGAGTGGGCCATTCATTTGTTGATCAAGATCGCTAATCACCGGTAGTCCAAATTGCGCATATTGCTGCAAATCATGGTTGGCACTAATAACAATTTGCCCACATTGGGCTGTGATGCGGTCAATTACATGTTGAATCAGGGGGTGACCGTCAAGCTGTACAAAACTTTTATTTACTCCACCCATGCGGCGGGAACGACCACCGGCAAGAATTATAGCTGTCACTGTGTTCTGATGCATTGGCAAATTAATATGTGGTGCCAGAGGTGTTGTTTTTCCAGGCCTGGAGTAGGTCTAAACATTCATCGCGCATAAAATCAGTGTTAATTTTCACATTGCTCTTGCCTTCCGAGCGCATGGTTTCATTGGATATTTCAAGTTCTTTAAACCCCAACGCCTTGACGTCAGCTATGCGGGTACCAAAAATAATTCGGTTAATGCCGGCCCAATGAATTGCACTAAAACACATGGGACAAGGTTCAGTTGTAGAATATATTTCACAGCCATCTAGCTCGTGGGTGCCTAATTTAACACAGGCTTCACGAATTGCATTGACCTCGGCGTGGCATGTGGGGTCATTGTTTTCTAATACGGTGTTATGACCCATTGCGATGATTTGATCATCTTTGACAATACACGCGCCAAAAGGCCCACCATGTTCTAATGTGAGGCGGGATTTAACGTGGTCTATTGCTGCTTGCATGTGTTGCTGTTGTTTGGATGAAGTCATTAGGTTCATGGCCTTTTGAATTTGTCATATTTTTATCATGCTTAGGCTGGTCAAGCAATGTTTAGCCCAGGAACAAAACCCTTCATGCTATGATTTTAAAAACTCAATATTCATAATATGGCAAGATCGAACCATGCAGCAATTGATTTCAGTTTTAAAACGCATCGATGGCAAGGGATATAAGGCGTATAAAGATATCCAGGGAATTTATACTTTTGATGGATTTAAATTGCGCGTTGATCACGTTCAGGGTGATCCTTTTGCCGCACCTAGCCGAATTGCAGTCATTATTAAGACCGATGAGAGCGGTTTTGAGCCAGCCTGGTATGCAAATCCGAGTCGACGCATTGCACTTGAAGATTTTCTCTTGCGCGTGTTTCTACGCCATTGTGGCACCCAGCGGGCGGGTAGTTGTGGCAGTGGAAAAAGCGGCTTATTAACGGCGGCTGCCGTGGGCCAACAAATACTCCAACGTAATGCGGTGATCTTGAATTCAGAGACTCTGGAATTGCGTTGTTTGGTTGGTTTACCCGCTAATGGTCGACGAATCCTGGCACAGCCAGCCCAAAAACTCTTATGTGAAATTTTGCCGCGAATCGTGCAACAGAGTTTGTTTGCGTCATCCTTGGATATTTCAAGCCTACTTCAACAAGTGAAAAGTGTTGAGGATCAGGATGTTTTGCGCAATCAATTGGCGAGTCAAAAACTGCTTTCTTTTATTGCTGATGGCAGTTCTTTAGCCCGATTGACTGGGGTGAATGATCAACCGTTACCAGGTGCAGTGAAATTTATCAGTCCTGAATCTTTGCGCTGCGAGTTTGACTTGCCGAATCGAGGTAAAGTGAGCGGCATGGGATTAGCCGAAGGGGTTAACTTAATTGTCGGTGGCGGCTTTCATGGTAAAAGTACCTTGTTACATGCAATCGAGCGTGGCATTTACAATCATATTCCCGGTGATGGCCGGGAACTCGTGGTAACCCGCACCGATGCAGTAAAAGTTCGTGCTGAAGATGGACGTGCCGTGAATGCCTTGGATATAAGTTATTTTATCAATAATCTGCCAATGCAACGCGATACTCGAAAATTTTCCACGGCGAATGCTAGTGGCAGCACCTCACAAGCAGCATCTATTCTCGAAGCACTTGCCTGTGGTAGTCGTTTGTTGTTAATGGATGAAGATACCTCGGCGACCAATTTTATGATTCGTGATGCCCGTATGCAGGCTCTCGTTGCTGCGGATAAAGAACCAATTACACCGTTTCTGGCCAGTGTGCGAGATTGTTTTGATAAACAAGGCATTTCCAGTATTTTGGTCATGGGAGGCAGCGGTGATTATTTTTCTGTGAGCGATACCGTCATTATGTTGGATAATTACCGAGTCATTGACGTTAGCGAGCGTGCTAAATCACTGGCGAGTGAATTAACCATACAAAATAACCAAGCCGCATTGAATTTATCAGCTCGCCAACCACAAAGTGATGTTTTGCAGGGGCGTCGAGGAACACGCGAGTTTAAATTTGATATCTATGGTGTGCATGAGTTGATTTATGGTGATTCAACAATAGATTTAAGCGGTTTGCAGCAACTAGTGGATCGTGCTCAGGTGGAGACAATTGCCTGGGTTATGCGTCACTATGAAAAGTCATTCATGAATAATTCGGCAGATTTGTTGACGAATGTGCAAATCATTTTAGACAGAATGCAAACCGAGGGATTTGATTGTTTGCCTGATTATACGCTGGGGAGTCTGGCCGAGGTGCGTGCATTCGACATTTGCGCGACAATTAATCGTATTCGTGAGGGCCAGTGGCGGCAACTTTAGTTTAAGTCTACATGCGCGGCACGGCGTCCACGTTCCACATTCACAAACATGAGTAAAATAATTCCCAGTAGAAAAAATACGGCCGTCGACAAAATTGCACTACGGTGATCGCCTTGAGTTAAATAGGTGGTTAAGCCGTAAACCATGGGGCCAATAATCGCAGATAGTTTAGTGGCGAGTCCCCATAAACCGAAAAATTCACCACTACGCTCGGGCGGGGAGAATTGTCCGACCAAGGCACGTCCTGCACTTTGACTTGCGCCCATAGCAACGCCCACAAGATTAGCCACCACCCAAAACCAAAACCGTTGTTCAGTATAATGCGCTAAAACAGCCGCACACAACCAAATGAACAACGTAAACATCAAGGTTGGTTTTGATCCCCAGCGGTCCTGTAACCATCCGAAACAAAACGCGCCTGCCGCCGCCGTGATGTTTACCACTAAAATTAATTTTATCGAATCCTCGGTGGTGAAGCCCATGACTTCCTGGGCGTATACACTGGCCAGGACAATCACAGTATAAACCCCGCATTGGTAAACAGTTAAGGTGATTAAAAAAGTAAACATGTCGCGATACAGCGGTAGATGCGTGAGTGTCAGGCGTAATCGTTGATAACCAATTTGCAGATAATTCAATTCACCTTTATGTTGGGCATGAGCACGTTCTTTTAACCATAAAAATGTGGGCAGGCTGGCTAGAAAAAAAATGGCAGCCACAACTAACATGGTTTGGGGCACATAGACCTCAGCGCTTAGGCCAGCGGCTTTGGCCGAGGTAACTATGTAGAGACATACACCAAGTGTCAACATGCCACCAAGGTAACCCAGAGTCCAACCATAGGCGGAAATCCGCCCCATTTTTTCCGGTGGACATATTTCTGGTAAAAACGCTGAAATCAAATTTTCACTAGTGAAAAACATGAGACTGGATAAAATAATTAATATCATGGCGAGGACAATTTCGCCGGGGCCACATAAGGCGAGTAAAGCGGTAAACACTACACAGCCCAAGGTACTAATCAATAAGAAACGTTTTTTTAAGGCGCTGTGATCGGCGATTGCACCAATGACGGGGGCACTTAGAAAAACAATGCCGTTAGCGATGGCAATGGCGAGTGTCCACAATAAGGTAGCCTGCCCATTATCACCACTTCCATTGGCGATCACGCCAACAAAATAGGCATTAAAAATAGCCGTGAGGACCACTGTGGTGTAGCCGGAATTAGCAAAGTCATACATGGCCCAAGAAAATAATTCTTTTTTACTCGCGCTTGTTGTTATGACTTGTGATTTCATAAATCAGAGTTTACTTTAATCATTGGCATTATTCTAAATCTAATTCTGAAAAAGCCCTAAAAATCTTATGGTCTCTTAAGCAAGGGTAAATCCATCGCCTTTACAATTCCTGACCATAAGATTCTAGGTATTGGAGTTTAACTATGCGAACTAGCCGTCTAACTAATTCTGATTTACGAACGACAATTTTGCTTTTTGCTTTAATGTTTCTATTTATTGTTTTCACTGGGCAATCACATGCAGCCATGTCGAGCCAAAAAGAAAGTTTACCTCAATTAGTAGATGAAACTACGACTGGGGCGCAATCAGGTGATGCTCGTGCACAATATTTGTTAGCACGAAAATACCGCGACGGTGAGGGTGTGATTCGTAATTATAATCGTGCAATTACTTGGTATGAAAAATCAGCGCAGCAAGAATTTGGACCTGCACAAATCGATTTAGGTTATTTATATGCCAACGGCCAAGGCGTGGAAGTGGATTATGAACTTGCGGCGTATTGGTTTCAAAAAGCGGCAGACCAAGGTTTTGCTACCGCACAATTCAACTTGGGCAATATGTATCGTGGTGGCCAAGGCGTGAAAAAAGATGATAAACAAGCAGCGAAATGGTATGAGCTTGCGGCACAAGACGGTTTTGTGAATGCCCAATACAATCTTGCATTAATGTATCACTATGGTATGGGCGTAGAAAAAAGTCTAGAAAAAGAAATCTATTGGTACCAACAAGCTGCTAATTTAGGTTTGGCCCGTGCACAATTCTTTTTAGCTTCGGCTTACGAAGAAGGTCGTGGCGTGAAAAAAGATTTAGTCGCGGCTTATCGCTGGTATGAAAAGGCTTCAAAAAATGGTGACGCCGATGCCTATAATAATTTGGTGTTATTACGTACGCAAATGTCACAAGATGAAATAAAAACTGCTGAAAACCAAATCAGTCATGATAACGGTTTAGTCAGTCAATAACGTTCCCTATAAAAACGATAAAGAAATAATAATAAAGAAACTAACGCTCATACCCGCTAAGGGCATGGGCGTTTTTGTTTTGCTAACAAAAACCATCCATGGACAACGGGGCATGCAGATTATTCTGCAAAGCCAAGGAGAACACGATGGACAAGCTGAGCACCCTGGGATGGGTATTTTTATTATTGCCAACACTGGCAACCGCCACTAGCCTTCAAGTGAATCAATCTGAATTACAATGTGATGACCGCCAAGGTCCGATTTATTGCAGTCTGAGTGCGGCTATTGATGCGTCAAACCCTGGCGACGACATTCATTTAAGCCCTGGGGTTTATGCTGGTGTGTTGGAGTTGAATCATGATTTGCAGATTCATGCTGAATCGGCAGAGCACACCATTATCGACGGACAGGGCTTCGGCCCAGTGCTTAGAGTGGCAAAAAGTGCCAAGGTATCATTAAGCCATTTATCGATTATCAATGGGGTGGCGAATGTCGGTGCGGGAATATTTAATCATGGTCAATTGAACTTGCAACAAGTGGTGGTGCGCGATAATACAGCGAATCATCGTGGTGGCGGAATTTATAATGGTGGCCATGGGCAGGTTAATTTGCAAATTCAGCATAGTCGTATCGAAAATAATGTTTCCCTCGGCGATGACGGTTTTAATATTCGTTATGGTGGCGGTGGAATTTATAATAGTGCACAACTGCGGATTGAAGATAGCTTGATACAGGGTAACCGTGCGTTTGAAAATGGTGGCGGTTTATTTACTAATACCCGTTTGCTTGACAAACAATCCCAGGTAACCCTTAAGCGTGTCATTATTCGTCAAAATGAAGCGGATTACGGTGGCGGTATTAATACCCATGGTGGCATCGAAATTACGGATAGTCGAATTGTGCAAAATCGTGCGGCACAACAAGCGCGTTCTGCGGGTGGCGGAATATTCGCGCATCATAGTGCCGCATTAGATGTGATTAATTCCACTATTGCACAAAACCATGCAAATGCTTACGGCGGTGGAATTCGTTATTACGGCATTAACGAAGCTTTTTTACAAAACGTCACCGTGGTAGATAATAGTGTCGATGAAAATGGTTACGGTGCTGGTTTGTTTGTATTAAAGCAATCGTCTGCTTTTCATATTGGTCATTCTATAGTCGCGGATAATCATGATAGCAAATCACGACTCGCTGATTGCCGTGGACCGTTATCGTCATACGGCTTTAATATGATTAATCAAGTAAAACTATGCGATTTTCAGCAACAGTATGGCGATATTATTGGCTCGGAAGCACAGCCTGTGCAAGCAGGTTTAGTCGCCCAATTAGATGCTGAGGGGCAATTACTCGCTTATAAGCCAAGTGGCCAAAGTCAAGTGATTGATGCGGGTGATCGCGCAGGTTGTTTATCGCATTCAGGTGAAATTTTAAAACGGGATCAACTAGGCGCCGCCCGTATCCTTGATGGCAATCTAGACGGCGCTGCAGTTTGTGACATTGGTGCAGTTGAATTTGCCCAATAGTTTGAATCTATGCGTTTAAAGGCATACCGCGCGCCATGACTTGTTTCTTGGCTTCATGCGCGGTTTCTGCCATTAACAACTCGTGTTCCCAAAAATACTTGTCATTATTATCGATGCTGGGTTGAACCAAGTTTTTCACATCATCGCGTGCAAAAATCCGCACGGTTCGGGTTTCTTCAATATTCGGTGTTAAGTCAGGCCAAACACCGTGAAATAAATCCGCATAGCGCGTAACTTCCCATTCATCAACTAAGTGATATGCTGAACTGAGTTTCTCACCAAAACCATCATCAATTCCCGTCTGGCGTAGTTGAGTGTCTTCGCTACGATGGTGCGTAAAAATGAACACCACCAATTTTGGTTGGACGTTTAAAATGCTATCACTTAAGTCCATACCTTCAGGTGTCCATGTGGCTAATAACAAATCGATGTCTTGCTGTTGTTCCAAGGGAGTGTCGGTAAATTCATAAACACTGGAATCATAAAAAGAAGAAATTTGATTAGGTTTTTCTTCGGGGGCACGAATGCCTGTGATCCTCAAACCTTCATTTGCTAAGAGGCTGCCAATAAAACCATTGCGCGCATGTGCATCGATAACTTTTGCTTGTGCTTGTACTTGTTTGGCATAGGCGGCAATTGTACGCATTTCCTGGCGTAAGGGATAAAAATGCGCCACCGTCGGACCAAATTTTTCAGGGTCACGATCGGCATTACTAAATACCAAATAGTGTAGGGGTAAACGCGCAATACGCTCGGCAAAATTTAACTCCACATTCCAAGCAGGATGTTTTTTTTCTTGAAAATCAATAATGTTATTAAACATTTCCTGGGTGAATTGCTCCATGTCGCGGAGTATTTCAAAATCCATAATCGCCTCGCTAGTCAATGCAAAACGAGCATTATAACGGATTATCGCTGACTTGGCGCGTAGCCTTATGCCGACACAATTGACAGGGTTTGTGGTCTACTGGCGAAAAGCCTCGGGCCATAGCACGCGTTGTTCAAACAGGAGTTGGTTATTGAGATTGCGTTTGATCCACGGAATGACTTTTTCACTGGCGATTGGATGACTGAAGAAAAATCCCTGAGCGAGATCACAGCCCCGACCTTTGAGAAAAAACACTTGTTCATGATCTTCCACACCTTCGGCAATAACACTTAAGTTCAGACTTTGACCCAAGGCAATAATCGCCTCAGCGATAGTGGCTCCATCGGGGTCGGTGGTAATATCCCGTACGAAACTTTGATCGATTTTCAATGTATTCAATGGAAAGCGCTTTAAATAACTCAATGACGAATAACCAGTGCCGAAATCATCGATGGATAGATGTACGCCGAGTTTGTGCAAATCTCGTAAAATTTCCGTGGCTTGCTCTACATTATGGGCAAGAAAACTTTCGGTAATTTCTAGTTCCAAATACTGAGGCGCTAATCCGGTTTCCTGAAGCGCATCCGCAATTAATTGCACAAAATCTTTTTGTCGAAATTGACGCATGGATAAATTGACAGCGACACGAACGGGCGGCAAGCCGGCTTTTTGCCAGGACACGGCGTGACGACAGGCTGAACGTAAAACCCATTCCCCGATAGGAATGATTAGTCCAGTCTCTTCGGCAAAGGGGATAAAATTCTCCGGTTGCAATAAACCTTGCTCCGGATGTTCCCAGCGTAACAATGCTTCGATTCCAATGATGCCTTGTGTGTGCAAATCGATTTGCGGTTGAAAATAAAGTCGAAATTCTTCACGATCCAGGGCGTGACGTAAGTTATTTTCTAACAATAAGTATTCATAGGCTTTAGCGTTCATGTCCGCGGTATAAAACTGATAATGATTGCGACCTTTTTCTTTGGAGCGATACATCGCGGTGTCCGCATTTTTTAATAAGGTACGCATATCGGCTGCATCATCGGGATATAAAGTGATACCAATGCTGGTGGAGGCGGCGACTTCATGGCCATCAACTTTAAAGGGTGGCTCCATGAGTTCGAGAATTTTTTTCGCAACAACCGCTGCATCGTCGGCGTTATTAATGCCTTCAAGAATTACTGTGAATTCATCGCCGCCAAGTCTTGCAATGGTGTCACCTTTGCGCGCGTATTGTTTAAGTCGACGCGCCACGCCTCGCAATAGTTGATCACCGGCGTGATGACCAAGGGAGTCATTAATGTTTTTAAAACGATCCAAATCCAGAAACATTAATGCAACATGACTATCGTTACGTTGCGCACGGGCAATTGCGCGACGCAAACGGTCGCGGAAAAGTGCACGATTCGGTAAACCGGTGAGTGAGTCATAGTTTGCGAGATAAAGCAGACGTTCTTCTGTTTCTTTGCGTTCAGTGATATCGCGAGATACGGCAATCACTTCATGGCTGGAATGATGATGACTGGAGTCGATTAATGTGATATTCGTTTCCAGCCAAATATGTTCACCATCTTTGCGGCGCACACGATAACAAATGGTTTGATCACTCGGGTCTTCAAGTAAGTTTTTAAACAAGCGACGTTTGGATTTTAAGTCATCAGGATGAAAAAACTCGAACAAAGGTTTATTCAGTAATTCATCTGTCTCATAACCAAGTACTTTTTCGACAGTTGGGGAAACGTAAGTGCAGATACCCTCGGGGGTATATTTGGTCACAATGTCCTTGGTATATTCGGCGAATAAAAAATAGTGTTTTTGAATTTCTTGCAGTGATGATTGATAATGATCCGGTTGGCTAATCGCCAAACAAAATACCACGGCACTGGAAATGTCCTGATTACTGGTTTGTTGTGGCGCCATCCAAACATTAAAACGTTCGCCATTAATCACTAAACTAAGATTATGGGTTTCGCCATTTAAAGTTTCTTTGATTTCATGAGTAATCGCCGCAAAGGCATCGTTTAACTCAAAAATGGATAATCCAACATATTGTTCCGCTCGTTTGAATACGCCTTGTGTATTGCCTTCACTTTGAAACACGATGCCGTCTTCATTAATCACAAAACAATGAAACGGAATATCTTTAATATATTGTGACCAGTTTTCCATGATAGACGAATGTTTAGCTGGTGCTTGTGGACTTTGGTCAGTAATACTATCAATCGTCATGGGCAAACAATTCTCCTGCGAAGCAAATCGCATTAGTAGAAGTTAATCGTAATGAGTTACTGCGTTATAGTCGTTATGAGTTGTTGTCTGGAGGTGGGCTTATTGGAAATGTTTGTGCTTTTCATTTGGAACCGTCTCCTCAACTGCTAATCGCAAGCTTTATGCCGTTAATAGGGTTGCGATGAATTTCCCCAGATCAGCTGCTACCCGGATCTAATTTCGTTGCAGCAGAGTAACATATTTTTAGTAAAGTCTTGTGTTCGAATCAAGCTCGAAATCAAAATAATTTTAACTAAATTATTTTTATGTTTAAGCTCAGTGAGCTAGCGAAATGTTCTCAGGTTGTGTTTTAGAAAATAAATAGATTAGTCACGAAAATTAACGAATTGCATAGCGATACCAAGATTGGCCTGTTTGATGTCGCTCATGATTTGCTGTAAGTCATCACGATTTTTACCTGTTATACGCACTTGCTCGCCTTGAATAGCCGCTTGTACCTTAAGTTTGCGGTCTTTCACGAGTTTGACAATTTTCCGTCCTATTTCTTTGTCTATGCCTTGTTTAACACTAATGGTCTGTTGTGCTTTTTTTGGCGCGGCGTCAATTTTTCCTTCGTCTAAAGCAAGAATGTCAATATTTCGTTTTGCCATTTTTTTATAAAGGATGTCTTGAATCTGTTGGATTTGAAATTCACTTTCGGCCAAAAGATTTAAGCTAGTATCGGTTTGCTCAATTCTGGCGTTGCTGCCCTTGAAGTCATAGCGGGTGTTTATTTCCCGACTGGCTTGATCCACGGCATTGCGAAGCTCGTGTAAATCCACTTCAGAGACAACATCAAAACTGGGCATAGTTCACTCCAATCAGAGAAAAATCCAATAAACCTTAACCAATTTGTTCCTTGTCTGCAAGCCGCTAAGGCGTGGCTTTACGGGCTTAAACTATTACCTTATTAGGTAAATATGGTTTAGAATGATTTCTCAGCGATAATCGAATATAAGGTCAATCAAATGAAACATCGGGCTCAAATTTTTATGTTTTGTGGGGTTATTTTTGCCGGCACATGTGCGGCTGAGATTAATGATGGTCTTGGCGGTTCGAGCATAGGCAGCAGCAGCAAGCCTAAAGCACCTGCGGTGGCTAATCCTCATCCTATGAATGCTCCACAAATGGCCCCTCAGAGTGAAGCTCAGGGCGAAGTGATGGAGGTGATTCAAGTATCCGGTTTTACTTACCTGCGATTGCATAATCAAGGAAAAGATTTTTGGATTGCTGGGACTCAAACCCAAGCCAAAAAAGGTGACACCGCTCGATTTGTGGAAAATGTCACTATGCAAAATTTTACCAGCAAAACCCTAAATCGCACCTTTGACAGCATTATTTTTGCCTCATCCGTGGTGATTGAAGCAAAATAGTCGCTGATTCAACACCAACATAAGCATTTTTCAAAATATTAGTTGTTCAGGTGATTAATCAAGGCTGTTCTTGCGCGGGCTGTGCAAGTGCGGTCTGTATCGCATGTTCGAAGCGTGACAACCGCGCCTCACTTTGGATTTCGGCATGAAATACACCATTCGCATATAGATAGATTGCTGGAAGGTGAAAAATTTCAAGTTCGTGGATCAGCGCCGATTCGCGTTGGGCGTCTACGCAGTATAAGTTAATCGCAGGGTGGTGTTGCTGATAATTGTCCAGTAATTGTTGCCAGGCTCGGCATGATGCACAGCCCTCACTGGTAAATAAAACCAAAGCAATACCCTTGGTTTCTGCCAAGGTGTGATGAAATTCAAATTGATCGAGTTGATTAAAAGGTTGGCTATCCATGTGTATGTCGGTCATCCACTATTTATTGGTGTATTTTTAAACCGTATTGTGGCCAATTCGTTGACAGTTTGTCTAGGCGTTTTTAGCGAATTTTGCAGATTTGGGAACGATTTTACAAACTGGAGAGCTTTCGCTAGCGACAAATGATGACCATCACTGTCGCTAGCGTTAAAATGCTTTAGACTTTTAGTAAGTTTTCTAAACGCTCAAGATCATTTAACACTGTCCATTTACCACCACCGTCTAAAACTTTTTTCTCCCACATATCAAGGCGATTGAGATATTCGCGCGGATCGACGATGTCCATGCGTAATTTAGTAACATTAAGCGCAACGACTTTGATGCCCACCAGTGGTATTGAAAAATCACGTACATGACCTTTTTTTAAGTCTTCTTCCATATCTGAAAATATTAAGACAAATTTCTCGCTGGCACCTGTCTCATTCAGAAATTCGGTTGCTTGTAACAAGCCACCGGAAATATCGGTATGGGAGGCGCTTTTTACACTTGCGACAAATTCATCGACTTTTCGTTTAAATGCACGTTTTTGTTCGTTTGCACGACTTGGACGACTATCGAAGGTCACTTTGTGGAGAATATCTTTCTCACTAAAACTGCCACTATCAATTCTTGCCACCGCCAGTGAATCACCATTGGCTAGATTACCCAAGAGGTAATTAATAATGGTTTGCGCCTTTTTTAATTCTTCGGTGTAAGTGCCGGAGGTGTCGAGCAGCATATAGACCGCTCTTGTTTTAGGCGCTGTTTCAGTACAAGCACTGAGTCCGAAAATCGTTATCAATATGAATAATAAAATCAATTTCTTCATAGCGTGTGTACTCCATCAGATGATTTGACTGACTCAGTTTTTTTCTTATCAGTAGCTAATTTTTTCATGTCTGGTTTTTCAGCTTTAATTAAATTCAATTGTTGTCGTTGGTGTAAATGATGTTCAATTTTCAACGGTAAAAATATGACTAAGTCATAAAAATTGACGAGTAAGTTACCACCTTGGAAAGCAATGTGGCCGCATAAGCGTGCCAAGAAGGAAAGTAGGCGTAACACGGCAATTCCCGTCAAACCAAGCACTGTACGCGAGGAATGAATAAAAGACTCAAGCGGAATAGCAACGAAAGCCAACGCAAACGGTAGAATAAAACCCATAACCATTTGTCCAATCGATGGGATCCAACGAAATTGTGCTTGAACAATTTCCATTCCTGCCAATGATTGCGTTAAGGCTTCCCGATCCGCTGCAAGCAAATCTCGCATGTATGCAAGCGATGCTTCCACCGATGCGAGAATTGCGAGAATGGTAAATGTGATAAGAATCATGCGACGACGCATTTGATCTTCCATAGTGCCAATAATGGGAAAAAGCCGGGTGATACGCAGTGATTCCATGAGGAATAAACCCATAGCGACTTCGACCATTATAATAACCAGCGCAGCAACATCAGCCGTACTTAGGGGGCCGAGTTGGGCAGTTCCGCCCACCATTTCTGACATGGGAAGCGCGATTAGTTGAAAATTGATAATACCGCCCATGATGGCGATAAACAAAACCAAACCAGAAATAAAGAATTGAGTTAATGAAGATGACGTTAACATGCGCGCAGCACGATCGTTGCCTTGTCGAATTTCTTCGTAGGTTTCCATTTGATGATCAATAATTTTTGAACGTTCTTGAATACCTTCTATTGTGCTTTTAACATCATTTAAATCTTGGCTTAAGCGGCGCCACGCGGGCAACATTTTTTTCAGTAAATCGTGACGTCCTAAACTGCTTTTACGATATTCCTTTAAAGTGTCTTTGTGCGCACGCTCAATTGTATCGTGTATATCATCAAGAATGCGGCCAATGGTGGGGTCGCCAGTGCGTGGAATTTTGGCAATGGTTTCCACCGCATCTAACCATGCGGGTGGTGAAGGTGGTGTCTCGGTGGAGCCACGATAATCTTCTTCGATTCTATTGATTGAGTCACTAATTTGTCGATGTAAAGCTGGGTAGCTGCTCAAGTCACGTTCAACCACTGCATTGACGCGATGGAATTCACGTTCAATTAAGCGCTCAGTGGATTCTTTTCCTGCGGTTAAAATGACTTCTTTATTACGTTGCTGCAAACGCTTTGATAATGAATTAATCGATCTTGAGGTGTACCGAAAGCCATTGCGCAATAAGCGCGCTAAACCACGTAAGATTTCGTGTGCGGGTGTGCGTCCAAAATACATGAGCGTAACAATGATGATGAACCAAATGCCAGTTGATACGCCGGCATTGTTGGACCAGAGTAGCCATAGATTCGATGAAGACATACTTCTCTCCCTTTTGAATAGAGCGGATAACTAATAAATTCTATGCTATCAAAAACATTGTCCTCGATTGCATCCCTGAGCTGACAGCGCGGACAAAGTATTCATTTCGCTAAGGCAATTTACTGACCATCTGAAAAATTATCTCTTGAGATCGGTAGTTGCTTAATTTTGCTTGAGGTTTTTTCATCCTCTATAGTTTAGTTTTTGCCTCAGAGTAAGCCGATTAAAACAAAAATTCATCTGTAATCAATTGAGTATAGTTATTCTGTAAGAAATAGTAGTAGGTGGTTTGGATAACTCGTGCATGTAGTCCAATTCAGGCTGAGTTCGTGCTGGGATTCTAGACTAGGGTGTAAAGCAAATCAAGCATCTATAAATCAGTTGGCTGTCGTAGTAATGCGACAGAATGTGGTACGTTTTGGTTGGTGCAATCAATTGAAATTTAGAGTGACGCTTATTCTAACGCTAATACATTGAAAGACCATTATTCACAATACAGTAAATTTGTTTGTGATGTATTTCACATTATAGTTTGTGAAAGCTTGTCACACCCAAGTCTTAGACGATGTTGAACACAATGAGCAGCATCATGAGTTGGATAATGAAATTAGTAATGAAAAATCAAACAGGTTTTACCTTAATTACTTTTGCTTTGGCAGTAGTTAGTTCTGGAATCGTTTTAGGCTTTGTTGTACAGGGAAAAGATTTAGTGGATCGTCTGCAGTATACTAATTTTAAGAATGAAATTGTTGAGCTTGAAAACAAGGTATGGTCTTATAAGCTCGATCATGGTCGTTGGCCCGGTGATTGTAATGCAAATGGGATAATCGAAATTCAACCTCAAGCTGGAATTCAGCTTTCTCGCGCCAATGAAGAAAAATTAAATAAAGAAAAAGATAAATTCGTAGATGCCTGCTCCAATCGCTTGATGCAAACAACAATCGAATCAGAAAACAGTGTTTTCTCAGATTTGCGTATTGACGGCTATATGCCAAAAAGTGATTCCAACCAAACGGTGGCTAAACACGGCGCAGGTAATTATTTTATTGTCGGAGCTGTCGAATTCAATCAGCAAATGCAAAATGTAATTGTGGTATACACAGTGCCAGCAAAAATGGCGCAATGGATAGACGTTGTAATCGATGGAAAATTGGACGGTAAACAAGGGCGGGTACGTCGTTGGGATGAAAATGCCGCTGGTTCGAATTGGCCTTTAGCAACAAACCATGAAATGGTTTCCATGGTTTACTTTTTTGACTCTGATGATGCGATAAACTCAACCGCACTAAACTAGATATTCGGTTGAGTTATCGTTGCTACATCGTTGACCTAGATTTTATAATACTCGCGATACCAAGCAACAAAATTAGCAATGCCTTGTTCAATTGGCATTGCGGGCTTAAACCCAACATCATTTATCAAATCGTCAACATTCGCGTACGTGGCCGGAACATCGCCAGGCTGTAGCGGCAGGAAATTCTTTTTCGCTTCCATGCCTAATTCTTTTTCTAAGCATTCAATAAAATACATGAGTTCGACAGGCTGATTATTGCCAATATTGTAAACCCGATAGGGTGCAGCAGCGGTGGCTGGGTCAGGATTGTCGCTACTCCATGTGGGATTTGGTTTGGCCACGTTATTCATGGTGCGAATCACGCCTTCGACGATGTCGTCAATATAAGTAAAGTCGCGTTGGTGTTTGCCATGATTAAAAATATCAATGGGTTCGCCAGAAAGTATTTTTTTAGTAAACAGGAAAAGTGACATATCAGGACGACCCCAGGGGCCATACACCGTGAAGAAGCGTAGGCCGGTTGTCGGGATATTATATAAGTGGCTATAGGTATGTGCCATTAACTCATTACTTTTCTTGCTTGCGGCGTATAAGCTCAATGGGTGATCAACATTATGGTGGACGGAAAATGGCATGTTGGTATTGCTGCCATAGACCGAGCTACTGGATGCATAGACCAAGTGTTGTACTTGATTATTGCGACAACCTTCGAGAATATTCAGGAAACCGACAATATTAGCATCAACATAAGCACGGGGATTTTCCAATGAATAACGCACACCTGCTTGTGCTGCAAGATTGACAACATATTTTGGACGATGAGTTTCAAATGTTTTTAGTATTGTGTCCGTATCTTCCAAGCTGGCACGCACTTCAGTAAAATTTTCATGTTGTTTGATTCGGGCCAGTCGAGCTTCTTTAAGCGTAGGGTCATAATAGTCATTGAGATTATCTATCCCTATGACTGTTTCACCTGCCTCTAATAAACGTCTGGCTAGCTCGCTACCAATAAATCCTGCTGTGCCGGTAATTAAAATGCTCATGATTGCTCCTATAAACGGCCCGATGTTGTATGGCTGGGGAAAACGGATTTGATATCATAAATAACACAGTCTTTTGAGCCCAAAGCCTTTATTTTATCGATCCCCATGTCAACATATTGCTGGTGGTTTACGGCAATAATAATGGCATCAAAATAATTTGGCTTAAGGTCATTGACTAAATCAACACCATACTCTGCTTTAACCTCTTCATTTGAAGCCATGGGGTCATGTATTGAGATATTTATGTTATAAAGTTCTAAAGCCTGAATAATATCAATTACGCGAGTATTACGAATATCTGGACAATTTTCTTTAAATGTTAAACCCAGAATCAATACGTTTGCACCTGCTACTGGTTTGTTATTTTGTGCTAAGAGTTTAATTGTATTATCGGCAACAAATTGACCCATGCCATCATTAATACGTCGACCTGCAAGAATCACTTCAGGGTGATAACCGAGCGATTGTGCTTTATGGGTAAGATAATAGGGATCAACACCAATACAATGGCCTCCGACGAGTCCGGGTCGAAAGGGCAGAAAGTTCCATTTGGTTCCGGCGGCTTCCAATACTTCCAAAGTATCAATGCCTATGCGGTTAAAAATCAGCGAAAGCTCATTTATTAATGCAATGTTAATATCGCGCTGTGTGTTCTCAATGACTTTGGCTGCTTCTGCTACTTTTATACTGCTGGCTTTATGTGTACCTGCAGTGATTATTTTCCGATATAGCTGATCAACAAACTCAGCAGCTTCATCGGTCGACCCCGCGGTGACTTTGACAATTGTAGTTAAGCGATGTTCTTTATCACCAGGGTTGATTCGTTCTGGACTATAACCAAGAAAAAAGTCCTGATTGAATTTGAGTCCGGAATGCTTTTCCAAAATAGGTACACATTCATCATCGGTAACACCAGGATAGACGGTGGATTCATAAATAATCACATCGCCTGGTTTGATTATGCCTGCGACCGCTTCGGTTGCTTTGTAGATTGGGGTTAGGTCGGGTCGCTTGTACTTATCAATTGGTGTTGGCACGGTGACGATAAAAACATTGCAATCTCTCAGCTCGCTAATGTTATCGGTATAACTGAGGTGTTTCGCATCAGTCAGTTCTTTATCCGTCGTTTCTAGAGTCGAGTCGCGACCTTGGCGTAATTCTTCTACGCGGTGCGCTTTAATATCGAATCCAACCGTG
>JAOUJM010000196.1 GCA_029883265.1 Gammaproteobacteria bacterium | reverse complement strand
ACCCGAAACTTGAGCATAATCCAGATCTTCTGGCATGGCGGTTTCTTCGTTGCGTTTTAAGCGCAGAATTTCATCTTGTTGACGTTGAATATATCCAGCGTATTTGGCGTTAATTTCAATTTGTTCGATCACTTGCTCTTGGTTTTCACCAGGGCCCATGTCAGGTAAATGCATTAATTTTTCATATTCTACGCCTGGACGTTTTAATAAATCGGCTAAATTGGCTTCATTCACCAATTCCTGTCCTATGGCCTGCTTAATTAATTCAGCCGGTACTCGATCAGGTCGCAACCACGTTTGTTTTAAACGGGCTTGTTCCTTATCAATTTTTTGTTGTTTATTCGCATAAATTTGCCAGCGATGTTCATCCACTAAACCTAGCTGATAAGCGATTTCCGTTAAACGTTGATCGGCATTGTCTTCACGTAATAATAGACGATATTCAGCACGACTAGTGAACATGCGGTAAGGTTCGCTGGTACCACGAGTAATCAGATCATCTACTAGTACACCGAGATACGCCTGATCACGTTTAGCAAACCACGCTTCATCACCTCGTACTTTTAAAGCAGCATTTAAACCGGCTAATAAACCTTGCGCACCGGCTTCTTCATAACCAGTAGTGCCATTGATTTGTCCAGCGAAAAACAGACCTTTGAGATGTTTCGTTTCCAAACTAGGTTGTAAGTCCCGCGGATCAAAATAATCATATTCAATGGCGTAACCCGGACGCAAAATATGCGCGTTTTCCATGCCTTTAATCGAATGCACTAAGGCTAACTGAATATCAAACGGCAAACTGGTGGAGATGCCATTAGGATAAAGTTCATGTGTGGTTAGACCTTCGGGTTCGATAAAAATTTGGTGCGAAGATTTATCAGCAAAACGATGAATTTTATCTTCAATCGACGGACAGTAACGTGGTCCTACGCCTTCAATCACGCCGGTATACATGGGCGAACGATCTAAACCCGACATAATAATTTCATGGGTGCGTTCATTAGTGTGAGTAATAAAGCAAGAAACTTGTTGCGGATGTTGTTCACGTTTTCCCAAAAATGAAAACACTGGAGTCGGTGTGTCACCCGGTTGTTCGATCATTTGTGAAAAATCGACACTGCGACCATCAATACGCGGTGGTGTGCCTGTTTTCAGGCGCTCAACACGAAAAGGAAGCGCACGAAGTTTTTGCGCTAAGGCATTCGCTGGTGGATCACCCGCACGACCGCCTTGATAATTTTCTAAACCAATATGAATGCGGCCACCAAGAAAAGTACCCACAGTTAAAACCACGCTTGGCGCATAAAAGCGGACACCCATTTGTGTAACCACGCCTTGCACTTCGTCGCCTTCGACAATTAAATCGTCAACGGCTTGTTGAAATAAAGTGAGATTTTTTTGATTCTCGACAGCAAAACGAATCGCGTTTTTATAAAGGACACGATCGCATTGCGCGCGTGTTGCCCGTACTGCCGGTCCTTTGCGTGAATTTAAAATACGAAATTGAATACCGGCCACATCTGCCGCCTGTGCCATAGCACCACCCAAGGCGTCGATTTCTTTGACTAAGTGACCCTTGCCAATCCCGCCGATGGCCGGATTGCAGCTCATCTGACCTATGGTTTCAATATTATGCGTCAGCAATAAGGTCTTGGCGCCCATACGCGCAGCCGCCAAGGCCGCCTCCGTCCCAGCATGGCCACCACCAACAACAATAACATCAAATACTTGTTTGAAATCCATGAATTAGTCTAAAAGTCAATAACTTGGAGGGATATTTTACTTGATTTATAGGTCTAGCAACAGCTTTCATTTAACAACGCAATGGATCAATCAGAATTAAGTGTATAGCGCTAGTTGCTAATCGAATAGACTACTACAACAAAACGACAAAAGATCTAGCTTTTGATACCTAGTACTGAAACAGGGATGACGACACTGATGATTGCTAATCATCAAACATTTAAAATGAGTCTTTACTGAAACCGCTCCCCATCCACCGACAAATCCTTCCATGATTTTAAAGATTGCATGAGTTCATCAGCAAATTCGTAGAGGCGTAATTCGTATTTCGTCAGTACTTCGGTGTCGTATTGCAGTTCTTGATCATTAAGACGACCGGCGAGTTGTTGCAAGGTCTTGCGGTGATTGAGAATGGTTTCCATGGCTTTATAGGGACGTTTGTTTTGCACTTGGAACCCGGCTTCGGCAACGATTTCTGGTGTTCGAAGTATTGCCAGTGAGCGCTTCACTTTATCATTCTCTGACGAATGAATGAGATTTTTATCATTGCTTAATTCGACCGAAATTTCTTTGGTATCGGAAACATATTGGCCACTGGCTTTATCAAACGCTGACAAGGTTACTTCAGCAAGCAAAAGTTCACGTTTTGATTTAAATGCGGGAATAGTGAGCTCATACAAAGAAACACGTTGCTCACCCTGACGCACGGATTCAATGGAGTAATTAAATTCTTTTTTACTCGCGGCTACAAAGGCACCGCTTATAGTCATAACCGAAATAATCTCGTCAGACAATTTGACATCGAGATTTATTTCCGTGAGTTGGCGAGCACTAATAAAATAATTTTCTGCCTTATTCCATTCAGTTAAATTGAATGCATCAACATATAAACTAAAAGTGCCATTTCCGACATCGGATAGTTTTTTCAGAAAACCAATTGGTGGCTTGGAACCCAGTGCGATGACAGACAAACTTGACCCCTTGGTCGCCAAATAACGTGTCATATCCAAGGCATTTTGTTGGTCACGCTCGCTGACAGGCATTTCATCGGCCATAACCAAAACAAAATGACGACGCTCATAAGCTTCAAGGCCCATAATATAGCGGCGTAAAAACTTGTTTAGATTGTTTACCGTTTTGTGTTTTAGAAGGCTTTCGTGTTTGTTAATCGCTTTGTGCGACCAATCACTAGTCCATTTCGCTTGAATTCCTTGTTTTTCTATCTGATCGAATAAACGGTACACATCTTTATGGGTCTTTGCATTCTCCAGATCCGATTGAAAAAATAAATAGTGAAATTCTTTACCTGCATCCATAGGCTCTAAAGTTGATAGACCTATTTGCAATACAACCTTGTCACCGGTCTTGTCAATAACGCTACGGTCAGTATATAAATGCAGTTCTATCGGTTTCTGATCAGGGAAAGGCAATATATGATGATAAGCGTCAAGAATAGTAGTTTTTTGCATTGCCGAGGCCGGGACCAAACGTTTTTCTTCCACTTGATGAGTCACAACATCAATAGGGCGGGAGCCAATCGCACCTCCGCATCCTGTTAGAAAACCAATTATTAATATCAAAACAGCACTGTAAACGATTTTCATTTTGATTAGCCTCGGTTGCTAATTGCCAAGAAAGAAAATATCCATCAGTTTAAACATGGATCAAACCTACGCTCACATAATATCACAATTGAATAAGCAAACTGTGACAAAGCAGAGTATGTGTCACATCCAAATTAACAGAGTATTTTTAACTAAAAATCAATTAGTGTGAATAAACCTAGCCAAATAGCATGAATTGGCTTTTAGTTGGCGTGTTCCACCTACTTTCATAATACAGATTTGATTTTCTTTGTAATCATTTTCCTTAGCTGCTTGCCTAAAACGCTTCGGTGGTTGCCACAAGGGCTCGTCGCAAAGACTACTAACCGTGACCCAGTGAGAAGCAACTAATACTTTCGAGTTAGTTTCTCTACCGATGGACACTGCTTCTTCCGGTGTCACATGAGACGTCCACATAAGTTGCCGCGGCCCATAAGCACCCATAGGCAGAATTGCGTAATCAAAGCGTCCGTGTGTTTGACTAAATGTTTTAAAAAATGATTCTGAATAGGCGGTATCTCCGGCAAAAAAGAATTTGTACTTTAATGTTGATATAACCCAACTTGACCACAAGCTTGGATTTCTTTCACTCAAACTACGTCCCGAATCATGTAACGCTGGCTGGGCACGGAACTTCAAATCTTTAAACGAAATGGTTTCACCCCAATCCAATTCATGAATATTTTCATAACCACGTTCCGTAAAAAATGATTTCAAACCCATGGGTACTAAGACTTGAATTCTATCTTTGAACTTCAAATGTCTTATAGTTTCATCATGCAAATGATCATAGTGATTGTGAGATAGGACTATGAAATCAATCGGTGGTAATTTCTCTAGGAGTGTACCGGGTTTCACAAAGCGCCGTGGTCCAGCCCAAGGCACTGGACTGATAAATTCTGTTAAAAACGGATCAGTTAGAATGATCTTATTTGACAGCGTTAGCAGGAACGTGGCGTGTCCTAACCATATAATACGATCATCTCTAATTGATTCTAACTCATCAAGATTGTGATTTTCTGCAATAGTGAGCGTGAAAACAGAAAGCCAGAATCATCGTAAATAAAATTTAAAGCCTTTGGCTGATGTGGTTTGCTAATCGTTTTTCCCTGTGATCTCCCAGCATCAGCGAGTCCTTTCTCAAGCAATAAACAACTTAAAACGCAAAACAAGAATCGTGAAAAAAGATGTTTTTTACCTTTAGCCACTTATCTTTGCCATTATTACTAGCAATCAATATTAAAAACATCATCAATCGAATTCCGATTTTTAGTATCAAAGTATATTAATGTGCAGACTGTCTAAATGATTATACAATTGCAATATACACTTCAACTTCGTTTTCGCTTTTATAAAACTCAAAATCAATACTAAAAGCGCGTCGATGTTCGCTTTCTGCATCGGCAAAATAATCCCAAACCTGCTGCCAAGCTTGAATAACACACTGTGGCATCTCGCCGCTTTGCTGAAAAACTAAATACTCACCACCAGGAATGACAATTTGTTTTAAGCGTGCATCAGTTGAATTAACTTCACCGTCAAATCCAGCCATAACATCAAATTCACCAGTATGGTCAGATTCATAATTATGATAAATCCCAAACACCTTTTCGCCCGCTTGATAATTCACCATTATTGTTTCATCAAACTGGGCATAAAGACCGGGAATTTTTCCAGTTGCTGGATTCATTTCTAGTTCATTGTTAGTTCGGATCGTTAATCCAGTGATAGTTTTTTCATCGAAGTGTTTTAATTTCATGTTATTTTATTCCGTTGTCTGGTTACTTTGATTAAGTCATTTTGCAAACTAACTTTACAACAAATAACCACAAAGGCATAACACAGACTGCTGTTAATAGCTCATCTGTTATACTATTCATTATTTGAAATATAGATAATGAAATGTGATTGAGCACTGCAACATGATTGAAGGCTAAAGAAAGAAAAAATTTGTCTGAAACAACAAAGAACAATTTATTAAAACACTAAGTAAACACACTCATACTGAAAGATAGATTAGAAATTATTTTCCAATACAAAACTCTGAGAAAATTTTGCCCAATAAATCATCATTGTGAAATTCTCCAGTTATTTCACCAAGCGATTCTTGGGCTAGACGCAGTTCCTCGGCTAATAATTCGCCCGCTTGATTGACTTTTAGTTGCTGTTCGCCTCGCTGCACACATTCACTGCTACGTTGTAACGCGTCCAGATGGCGACGACGGGCCATGAATTGCGATTCTGCGCCTTCTTGAAATCCCATAATTTTCTTCAAATGATTTTTTAATATTGCCAGCCCTTGGCCGGTGTGAGCCGATAAACGAATGGCTTGGTGATTATTTATTTGCAGTTCACTGGGTGTTTTATTAACTAAATCACATTTATTTAAAACGACTGTATATTGATTATTGGCAGGCAAACGACTTTCCAATTCTTGTAAAGTTCGCTCAACTTGATCTTGCTCATCTATCAGCAAAATAATGTGATCGGCTTTTTCTGCTTGCAATAATGCCCGTCTCACACCTTCCTGCTCCACGGCGTCTGTCGCATCGCGCAATCCAGCAGTATCAACAATATGCAATGGCATACCATCTATTTGAATAGATTCACGTAAAATATCGCGTGTAGTACCTGCTATATCCGTCACAATAGCTGAATCGGTTTCACTAAGTGCATTGAGCAAACTGGATTTACCTGCATTGGGCTTACCCAATATAAGCAGCGTCATACCTTCGTTTAAAAGACGTCCTTGTTTGGCCGTTTGAAAAATATTCTTCAATTCGTTTTTAATATTATCTAATTGTTGGGTAATTTGGTCATCAGCTAAGAAATCAATTTCCTCTTCGGGAAAATCCAAAGCGGATTCCACATACATGCGCAAATGAATCATTTGCTGCAATAATTGATTTATTTTTTTCGAAAATTCACCTTGAAGTGAATGTAACGCAGAGTTTGCAGCAGCTTGTGTTGATGCATTGATTAAATCGGCAATAGCTTCCGCCTGACTCAAATCCAATTTATTATTTAAGAAGGCTTGTTGAGAAAATTCACCGGGGCGTGCGACTCGCGCTCCCGCGAATAGACAAGCTTGCATAATCGCATCCATCACCATAGGCCCACCGTGACCTTGTAATTCCACAACATCTTCACCCGTGAATGAATGCGGTGATTTAAAAAATATGGCAATGCCGTAATCAACAATTTCCTGATTCTGGTTTTTGAAGGCTAAATAGTCTGCAAAACGCGGCTTGAGTTTTTTACCCGTTATCGTTTCAGCGATTTTGCTCGCTAGAGGTCCTGATACACGAATAATTCCGACACCACCACGCCCGGGTGGAGTAGCTTGAGCAACGATAGTGTCTTTATTATCGGAAACCATAATTCAAAATACCGCTCTAAAATCGTTTACTGGACTTTTTGGTTTTAACTTATGCCTCAAGCATCAAAATTGGTTATTTATTTGCGTTCAAATACAAATAATCATAATTCAACAAATAATATAGCTTCATTAAAAAAGGGTGCCGAAGCACCCTTTGTTTTTATTAATTTCGTTTTGGTTCGTTTTCGATTTTTCGCATAATATACCATTGTTGCGTAATCGAAAGAACGTTGTTCACCACCCAGTACAATACTAATCCCGCAGGGAATAGCATGAAGAACAGAGTAAAAATGATCGGCAAGTATTGCATGATTTTTTGCTGCATGGGATCCAGCCCTGGATTGGCGCTGATCTTATGTTGAATAAACATGGACGCACCCATAAGCAAAGGCAATATATAATAAGGATCTTTCACCGATAAATCATGAATCCAGAGCATGAATGGCGCTTGGCGTAGCTCGACGCTTTCAAGTAACACCCAATATAAAGAAATGAATACCGGAATTTGCACCAGCATTGGCCAACATCCACTGAAAGGATTGGCTTTTTCCTTTTTGTATAACTCCATCATGGCCTGGCTCATGCGTTGACGATCATCGCCATAACGTTCACGAATGGATTGAAACTTCGGTGCAAGCTTGCGCATATTGGCCATGGAACGATAACTGGCAGCAGAAAGCTTGTAAAATACGAGCTTGATTATAATCGTCACGAAAATAATCGACCATCCCCAGTTACCCACATATTCGTGAATTTTCTGTAATAACCAGAACAACGGCTGTGCGATGAAGGTCAGAAAGCCATAGTCGACCGTCAATTTCAAATTGTCTTCAATGTCTTGCAAACGAGCCTGGTCTTTCGGACCAACATACAACTGTGTTGTAAAATCCAAGCTTTCACCGGCTTTTACTTCTTGTTCACTACCGGTCATACCTACGCTGTAACTAGTGTTGTTAATATTGCGTGTATATATATGGTTAGCTTCATCTTTGCCTGGAATCCATGCCGTTACAAAATAATGCTGTAACATCGCTACCCAGCCACCTTTGCTATAGCTTTGCTCGGCTTTCCATTCGCCAATTTCATCAAAATCAATTTTTTCGTAAGGTTTATCTGGAGTGGATACGGCGGCTCCGGTAAACGTGTAAATCATACGTGATTTGCCGAGCTCATCATATTCACCGCGTTGTAATTGGCGATAAACTCGCCCTGTCCAGGCTTGGCCACTTTGGTTTTCTACTGTATGAATAACTTCGATGACATAAGAGTCACGCTTAAACACATAAGTCTTGGTTACCATGATGCCTTCAGCATTGGTCCAGGTTAATGGCACTCTAATTTCATTTTCGCCAACACCTAGTTGATATTTGAATTCAGAACTCTGGTAAACCGCGTGATGATCAGGAGCACCCGCTTTGGATAATAAACCTGATTGTGCAATAAAAAGTTGCGGCAACTCATCACCCATAAAAGGGAAAGCATTTTCTGGCTCTTCCAAACTAACCGGATACTTAATTAAATAGGCTTTACGCAAATCACCACCGACGGTATCGATATCAACATCAAGCACATCGGTCATCACACGAATTCGTTGTCCAGTTTTTAAAGAACCTTTAGTAGTGGTTTCCTCTTTTGGTGCGGCTGTCAGTTCGGTTTGCGGACTGGCACTGGGTAAATCCGCTTTTGCATCGACTGAAGTTGCTGGCATGTTGGTGGAACGAGGTTCAATTGGTGCCGCTGGTGCACTATCACTTCGACTATTGACAATTGCGTTGGGTGAAATCACTGGCGTGTTATCGCGATTCCAGGCTTCCCACATTAACAAAACCACTAGGCTTAGCGAAATAAATAAAAATAAACGTTGAGTTTCCATATTTAATGCTTTTCTACTTTTTCCGGTACAGGATCAAAACCGCCTTCGTGCCAAGGATGACAACGACTCACCCGGCGCGCAGCCATCCACGATCCTCTAATGAATCCATGCTTGCTGATAGCTTCATCGGCGTAACATGAACAACTGGGGTAAT
>JAOUJM010000195.1 GCA_029883265.1 Gammaproteobacteria bacterium | reverse complement strand
AGAATTCTTTAACATTTTGATGACCGAAACAAACTACAAAATGTACTGATAGTAAGTACAAAGGAGGAACGCATGAAACAACCAGCAAAAAAAGTAATTGCTGCAATTGATCATAATATTACCACTGATTTCGTTGATCAAAGTAAAAAGAAAGACAGCTTTAATGAACCGGAGCGTCATAGCCGTCCTAGTATTGAGACAACTGTTACATTTGTACATACCATTACGAAACAAATACTTAAACGTACATTCAAACAGTTTGGTAAAAATATGGTGTCCAACAGTGTGATCGCACGCGCTGTAAACATGCATGAAAACGCTCGAAAAATTGAATTGGAAATTGATCAGTTTCTCAAAGTTGCTGAAGAAAATCTTCAAAATGAGTTGGCGCTATGTGAAGATCAACTCCTAAAGAATGATGTTGATATCCATCTCAATTATCAAAACTCTAAGCAAGTGTATAACCTAGCCATTGACGACATTCGACATGGACGATGGTTAAATATCATCAGATTGGTCGAAACTGTTATGCTCGCACGAGACAAGTTGCTCTTTGCTGGAGTCTGGAGTCATGAAACCGTAGACAGAAAAAACAGTGAAGTAAAGAATTTCCTAGTCAGGGGCGCTAGTCAAATTCATCAAAAAATCGATGAATCAAAAGCTGAATTTCAACTCAAGAAAATCAAACGCGCCAACGCGTCTAAGAATAAATCTAGCGAAGATCCACAAACACATGAAGACACTGAACAGTCGATTAAAGCTGTGGTGTAATTGTGAGTATTGTTTCACTTAACGAAGAACAAAAACTCGCGGTGGATTATAGCGGTCATAGTGCGATCATTGCCTGCCCTGGCAGTGGTAAAACCACCACCATTGTTCACAAAGCTTGTAAAATTATGCGGACCAATCCTTCCGTAAGCATTATGCTTGTATCCTTTACTCGTGAAAGCGCACAGGAAATAGTGAAAAGAGTTAAAGCGCTAAATGCTAGTTTTGCTAAACGAATGGAATATGGAACATTTCACTCATTGGCGTTGAGACAAGTTGGAGGTCTAGGCCGATTTAAAATAGCAAATGACACGGATCGATACTTCGTATTAACCAGGGTGCTGAAACAACTTAACATTCCTGCCGACCCATTTGAATTGCTAGGACAAATCGATCGGTGGAAAACAAACGAGTCTCTCAATTCACTCTCAGAGAATGAACACAATATTTTACAACAATATGATGAATTACTTCAGAAAAACCGCTCGTATGACTATAGCGACATTCTCGCTATGGCGTGTAAAAACCTATCTGAAGAAGAAAGCAAGCAAGTGAAATTCAGTCATATACTTGTCGACGAATTTCAAGACACCGACCCACTTCAATACAAATGGCTCAAGTGTAACTCTAGGGCAGGTGTGAAAGTGACCGTTGTACTCGATGATGATCAATCAATATATGCCTGGAGAAATGCCATGGGGTATCACGGTCTCATTCAATTTGAACAGGATTATGGTGCGAAGCGATTTGTTCTGAGCAGCAACTATCGGTCACATCAAGAAATTATCCTATCCGCAAAGTCTGTTATCGAGCACAATAAACATCGGTCCAGTAAAAACATTCACTCAATGCGAGGACGGGGAGGTTTAGTCGAATTCAAATCGTTTTCTACACAGGATGGTGAGCATGCACATATCCTAACTCAGCTTAAGAACATCGATGCACAAACAGCACTACTCTGTCGTACAAATGTCCATTTGGATCGTCTCGAAGCTATACTTTCCAAAATTCAAATACCCTACCAGCGTCATGGCGGAAAAAGTATTTGGGAAACACATGAAGTTTCCCTATATGTTTCCATGCTTCGATTTCTTTTTCTCAACCAAAAAATTGGTTTAACCAACTGGCTGAGTTTACTTCGCTATCCCGAAGGTGAAATAGGTCGCATTCAAAAGCTGTCAGTTGACCAGGCGCTTGCACACTTGGCAAACAATACAATTCCAGAAATGGCCATTAAAATGGACTTTTCAAAAAGACTGCAAGCATGGCAACGTTTACTAGAGCGTAACAATCAACAAGGCCTTATTTATGCAATATATGATTTGGCATTAACAATCTGCAAAAAAAATCCTGCTTCGATGCGCGTTACCTGGGCAAGAGACGCACTGGCGGAGAAAGGTGAAAAACTTGTTCCATTCATTAAAACGCTCGATCATCGTCATCGTACAAAAAAAGAGGAAGACGATGTGCTTTTACACTTACATACCTACCACAGTGCGAAAGGACTTGAGTATGATAATGTGTTTATGCCATACCTAACGGAAGGCGCCATTCCAAGTAACAACGCGATCGCTTCAACGAATCAACAAGCAATAGAAGAAGAGAGAAGATTGTTTTACGTAGGTATCACTCGGGCAATCAAGAATGTTCATGGTACAGCTTATGATGGTGCTAAAGGTATTAGTCGATTTGTTAAAGAGGCACATTTAATTTAGCAAAAGGCCTGCTTGCCTTTAAAAAATAGTATGCTAATATTTCCTTAATAGAATAACAAAGCTACACACCGTCTCCATTCTACATTTGTAGAACCTAGCTGCAGGCCGCAGCATAACCTACCGGAGATGGCGCTATGAAAATAGCTTCTCAAATCCGGACACTCCACCCTAGACACCGTAAAATGAAAACTGCTTATGCAGTTTTGTTTTTCTATGGTTCAACGGTAGAGCGTCTCATCAAGCTGAGAAAACGTCACGGCAAAAAATGTAAAGATCTTACAGATCAATATATAGATTGTTGTGATGCTCTTCGAAGCACTACCGAGCGTTTTAGACTAACCCCATTGAAAAATGTGAGTTTTTCTGAAGCGCTTATCCTGACGCAACAAGAATTGGATAACTTTGTCCAAGACTTGCCTCGTCAAAAACAGTCAGCAAGAAAAGTTCGTGTAGAAAGTAATGTAGTTTCTTTTGATGAGCATCAAAAAAAGAAAACTGCCACTTCTACGATTCCACCAATATTGAAAGAGGTAGTATTTTCGCAGGAAAATACCGTGAAAGCACCAATGAAAGTGCCTTCAACCTCTAACATCATTGTTGGGAAGCTGCTGCAATATGGAGTTGGAAAAAGACGAAAGCCCAAGCCCAAGCAAAACTTGAAACCGGGTGAATCTGAATACTTTGAACACTTCTATATTGATATACAATCAGTAGACGAACCTACACCCGAACGTATTCATGGTGTAGATCTAGAGCGTGCAATTGCACAAGCTGGCGTCAAAGTCGGAGATACAATTCGTGTCATACCAGGTAAATATGTTTGGGTAGAAATACCTGGCCAAATTGATTCTGTTAGAAAACGATTGTTCTCTATTCATAAAATATAAAATTCCAAAGTGCAACATCAATTTATTTGCCAATTTTCGTATAGAAAATTGAACAATTAATTGCGCTTGTGGAAAGTTAAGGAGATGGTATGCAATTAACAGCAAACGCAAAAACAAACGTAGTGGACGGGAAAGATCTTGCCCATACACTATCTGAAGAAGTTGAATCTCATCCTGTAAATAAGATTAGCAAAGCGATACCCACCTATTCCTACAAGGGAGTATTTGGGACTCGATTCGAGCGAAATCTATTGAGTGAAATAGACAATTGGCTTAAAGCGAAGTGTGGTTTGTCACCTCAGATTATTCAGAGCATTGTCATCACGCGACCCAAAGGCGTAAAAGACAAAACTCGAAATACTGACTTACAAACCAAAACCCACGTTTGGATTTATCCTAACAATCTGGCCATTCTTATCTATGAACGTGAAGGAAGCGATAAGAGTTGGGCAGGTTATGAGGGAAAAAATCAAGAAGTCATGATGGGAATACTTTCGCTCGCTGAAAAATATGTTCATAAATTTCAACGCGAGAATAAGCAAGCCTAACTAATACTCTATATCACTAAAACCCGACTGGGGAATCAATTCCCCTTTGGGATTGGTTCCTCAGTAATTTGGAGGAATCAATGAAACAGTCAAAACGTAATCAATCTTCACGTTCAAAATTGACGACAGTTGTACCTATGCATGTCAGTCGCATAGGCAATAACACTCAACGCAATCGTGAACTTAGAGAAATTGTGAATGAACGTGCTCAAGGTAATTTGTTTTTTGGTGAAGAACACCAGAAAATACTTTATAACGAGCTCCGTGATTACCCAGTTGATGTACTACATGAACTAGTAATTACCTTTTCACTAGAGCATCTTTTTGATCACCGTTCAAGCGAGGAAACACGAAACGAAATTCTATCGTGGGTCCTCATGGATCAAATGACGCCAAACTGTAACCCAGTACCTTTTAGCTTTCAGACATGTTGTAGCGTGCTTGATGTCGATCATGTTGAGTTTAGAGATATGATTTTGGATATATATCGATCGAGTGCTTGGAAAACATGGCATTTAGAAGATACACGATCATTTTCAGTATCAACTGCCAAGCAACGTTGTTCAAAAGCAAAAAGGATACACTAATGATGAAGAATTTTAGTATTGCAAAAACATTTGGCATCAATGCCCCTGAGCATATGACCGTGGATGGAAACGAACAAACAAGCAATCGAGTCCCGATGAAAATACCTTATGTGTTTCAAAAGGACTTAACACGAGATGTATTGTGTTGGCATCAACACGCACGATCTAGTGATGGTTTGTTTTTGTTCGGTCTACCTGGCACAGGGAAATCCAGTGTTGTTAGTCAAATTGCAAACCGTCTCAACATACCTGTTTATCAAAAAACAGTATATCGAGGGATGGAGTTTGCAGACTTACTTGGTTTCTACATCAAAAAGGGCGATTCCATGGAGTATCTACCTGGCGTCTTAGAGTTAGCGATGGGATATGACGGAAATCCAGGATGGTTGTTGTTGGATGACATTGATCGTGCAGACCCTGGTATTTTGTCGGGTCTACATGACGTCTTCGTTTCCGGAATCGTTGAAATTCCAGAGCACGGTTCAACATTATTAAAAGCCAAAGATGGCTTTCGTTTTGTTGCAACCGGTAACTCTAACATGCAAGGTGATAATACGGGGATGAACCCATCAGTGAATCGGCAAGATCTAGCTTTACTCGATCGTTTTTATAAACGAGAAGTAGACTTTCCGAATCCCAGTGTTGAATTCGATATTCTTAAAACGGTTAGCCCGACGGTCGAGGATCTTCTACCGAAGATAATTGAAGTCGCAAACCATATCAGGAATGCTCATAGAAACACAACTGATGCTGTAATGATTTCTCCGCTTACCATGAGTCTTCGTGATACACAGCGATGGGCTCAAGCTATCCCTTGGTATGCTGGTGCTGAGAAACCTTTGTTAGACTCGTTGAATTTCGCAATGCTAAATACGTGCGAAGAACCAACGAAAGTGGCCGTTCGAAAACATCTAAGTGATGTCTTTGGAGAGCAGTATGTCTGATCCGTTCTTGTACTACATTATTCATCCATTTGATGAAAATGTACACCCAGGCGTATTAGATGTAACCAATACTCTTGTCAATGCGAATCTTGCAATATCGCTAGATGAAACATCGATAAGCATATCAAGAAAAACTGAAGTATGGATATTTGGAGAACAAGAAGAAAGTCCTTTAAACATCAGAGATAGGGAACAAACACCAACCGTGTTTGCAGGAACAGCGCCCTACTCTTTCCAGCACTTACTTCGTCTAATACTTTGCTACTTAAAGTATGAAAAAAGTATTAAACGAATCGATCTTGCTGATCGTGATGGAAATGAGATACCGCTAATCTATCCAACACAATGGTGCCCTCACCTGAGTACAACCGAGCAAGACTTTCTCGATCCGTTTCTCGATTTGATTGATTCTGTTGATCCCATTGAGAAGGTTCTCGATTCCATACCCTCCTTGTACTTTTAAACAAGTACATTTGGTCATCGTTATGATGGCCCTTTTTTAAGTAACATACTATTTAAAAAAGGGTATCCACAAGGATTTTTGTCAATCGACAAAATGTTAGCTGAGACTCATCAGCATAAATCTCAAGAGACACTTTCTAACGAAAGTTCGATTGAAACAATAACCTTGTAGGAGGGTATTAACATGGAACATGTCATCAATGGCATAACAGTCGTTCTACCGGAATTTAGTATCTGGACTGGAACAAAAAAGCTTCATCGAGGCGAAGTGAAAGCGGACTTACCACCCGAAGAACTCATCAATCTTGGAACAAAATATATTTTTGACAAGCAGAGGCTTCGAGTATTTCACAATATAAAACAGTCAGCAAAGACTTGCTGTGACAATGTTGGAGTTCGCTTTCTGTCTGGTTGGGCAGTAGCAGACGAAGAAACAGAGAATTTGGTGAACAGTTTAAAGAATTATCAAGATGACTTTAAGCAAGAACTAGATCGACTTGTTTCTAATTATGATAAAGCATTGAGCGAATACAAACAGAAGAACCCAGTATGGGCTCATCTTGTTGAGCCTCATGCGTTATCAAAAAGTGATGTGGAAAAGCGTTTTAGAGCTGAACTCCACATTTACAAAGTAAATGCTCCGAACGTATCTGATGAGAACTTCCAGGCCGACATCAATGGTCTTGGAGATCAGCTATATCATGAGATATCAGGTGAGTCACAACAATGGTTGGACAAGACTTTACTTTGTCGAGACATTGTTAGCCAAAAAGCATTGAAGCCTCTACAGCGAATCTATCGCAAAATGAGCTCTTTGCAATTCATAGATGGTCGAGTGGTAAACACCTTAAAATCAATTGAGGATGTATTTAGCACAACACCAAAATCAGGTTTCATTAGCGGAAGTCACCTCGAGAAACTCATTTGGTTGGCAAACTACTTAGTGGACGCTCCTCGCAATATGCGCTCACGAAGCATTGCCAATCAGAATGAGCAACTCACTCTGCATGATGAACCTGAAACTGATTTTCAATCTGAGAATCAAGAAGAAGAGATTTCCAGTGACCTACTTGTCCCTTCATCTAACGAAGTTACAACTAACATTGGATATTTCTAATTCATTTACAACGGTCCAAGTGAATACGTTCACTTGGACCTTCTAAGGAGAGAAGCAATGCATCAATTTCAAAAATCACTCTACATCTATGCTCAAATTCTAGCGTCGAACTTTGGTGTGAAAGTTCAGTTTACCGGTAACAATGCATATACGGATGGAGAAACTATCAATGTACCTGCATTGGATCCGACTCAAAAAACAGTAGAGAATGTGCTGTGGGGCTACACCGTTCATGAAGCGGCCCACATTCGGTATCATTCTGATTTTGAGTTAGCTGGTAAATTGGCTGATCGACCTTTGGAGAAACACTTGACCAATTTGTTCGAAGACATTCGTATCGAGCAAAATGCAATGAAAGAGTTTCCTGGTGCAAAAGTAAGTTTAGATAACTTAGCTTCTCATTTCAAAGATGAGATTTGTGGAGTAGATGATCAATCAAATACTGCCGAAGCAATCATGCAATGGCTTTACATAAACATGCGTAACAATATCTTAATGCAAGACTTTGAAAAAGAGGTAACAGAATCTCGTCCTACTTACGAACGTCTTCTTGGGAAAGGATTACTCATTAAGTTACAAGTCATAATGTTTCGCGCTCGTAAACAAAACTCAACAATGGATGCACATGCTCTTGCAAAAGAAGTCATGCATACATTGGAAGAGATGAAAAATGAGGATAGTTCCCATGCTGATAAAATTTTGGAAGATCAAAATTCGATGAATTCATCAAGCATCGATCAATCTAAAATGGTTAAACAGGTACTAGAACATGCCTCTTCAGAAGCAAGGAAAGAAGGACGTTCTGTGGAAAGCAAAGGAAATACTCAGGGTCGTAGTGCTTCACCACATGAGATCATGGAAGTTGCTGAAACAGAAATGATGCCTAGGAACCGGATCAACAAGCTCCTAGCATCAACACATATCCTTCGAGCTCACCTAGAAACTCTTCTTCAAAGTCAGTCACTCAGCAAGGTGGTTCGCAAACGAAGGGGAAAACGTTTAGATATTCGAAAAGTAGCAAGTGGCTTAGTGCGGCCTGGCGATGATCGTTTCTACCGAACGAAAATTCACGGTCGTTCTATCAAAACAGCTGTGCAGGTACTAATCGATGCTAGTAGTAGCATGCGTAAAGATATTGAAATAGCCGTTGATGCTTCAATCGCTTTGACATACGCATTGGATAGTATTAACGGTATCAAAGCAGGCCTCGCCTGTTTCCCTCATGGACGTGATATAGTGCATCAGCTTACCTCTATAGAACATTCGCTCGTACAGAATGTTTATCGCACGCGTAATATTGTGGCGAATGGGGGTACACCTATGACGGAAGCATTAGACTGGGCAATAAGTCAATTCGCGCATCTTTCTGCAGATCGAAGAATTGTGTTTATTGTCACCGATGGGCAGCCGAATGATACTGAAACGATGTCACGTATGCTAGAGTATTCCACACACTGTGGGATTGAAACTATCGGAATTGGGATTGGCAATAGCAACAATGTTGGCTTTCTTTTCGAGAATTCAATCAAAATATCTTCAGTCGAGGAATTAGGCAGAACGCTATTCGCACAGGCTCAGCGATTTCTAGTCGCTGCATAATTTTGGATAGCAAATTCGATACTGTTCAGACTTTAATGTCTGAACAGTATTTAATAGAAGTCCTAGTTGTTTGCTTACACCATCTCGCGTTTGCCTATGTTAGAAATAACTCGACACCGGGATGGGTCTGTTC
>JAOUJM010000467.1 GCA_029883265.1 Gammaproteobacteria bacterium | reverse complement strand
TAGCGCCAATTCGACGGTCGCGGGAATACGTTCGGCCAATATTTCACCAATATCTCGCTGATAATGCAAAGAGGTGCCGAGATCTAATCGCAACAATCCGCTGAGGTAGTTATAGAGTTGGGTGGTGACAGGCAGGTTTAATCCCAGCGCTTCGCGCAAAGCTTCGCGGTCGGCAGCCTGCGCGGATTCACCGAGCATCATTTCCACAGGATCACCAGGCACTAGATGTATCAAAAAGAACACCAGACATGTAACGCCAAGGATTACAATGAGAGCGCTAAAAAACCGGGATAGTAAATAATTCAGCATGTTAAGAGCTTATCATAGAATCAGACCAGGTGCGTATTGCAAGAATTTAACCGAAATCGACTTATTTTTGTGCATGAAAATAAGCCAACACCTGTTCAATAAATAATCGACATGCGGCGTTATTGCTAAGGTCTGTATCTTCTAACATAGGCAATCGGGGTAAATAGTCTTTTAGCTGCTGGGCAAAAATACCTGATCCTAACTCAGGCTTTACCTCCGAATGCACTGGTGTCGATAAATAACCGCAACTGGGTGAACGACTTTTGCAAATAAAACCATGGAGTGATTCGCTAGCTATTTTTAATGCGTATTGTTTTAGTTGATCAGTAAAATCCAAACTTGGATTTTGAATCTGAACTGCACGAAACTCATTAGCGCTTACAATGATATGCATGGGTTTCCTTGGAACGGATAAACCAATAGCCACTTCTGGACAGATCGCCAACAAATCGAAAGACTGAAAAATCTCCTGCTGTAAGATGGCCAATTGCTTATGCCCACCATCATAGCGCACGGATTGACCCAATAAACAGGCACTAACACCTATCCTAATTGGTGGCTTCAACACTATCCATCCCCTACTTCAAAAAACCTTCTATTATGCTAGGCTAGCTTGAAATGTATACGAGGACAAGCAATGAAAATTGTGTTTTTAGACCAAGCCAGTGTTGATCGCCAGGATACGAATCTAAGCGCCCTTCACGCCTGTGCAGAGGAGTACATTGCTTACGACAATAGCTCACCCAACAACTGCCTAGAACGAATCAAAGATGCAGATGTTGTAATCAGCAACAAAGTTTTACTGGACGAAACTATTCTATCGCAAACAAACCATTTAAAACTCATCTGTGTTGCTGCGACTGGCACCAATAACATTGATCTGCAGGCAGCTAAACAATTTGAAATAGCTGTTTGTAATGCTCGTGCGTATGCTACACCTAGTGTGGTTCAACATGTATTTGCATTAATCACACAACTCAATACCAATTTACAACAATACGAACTTGCAGTGAAACGTGGTGATTGGCAAAAAAGCGAGTTTTTTTGTTTACTCGACTACCCAATTCATGAGCTTAGTAATAAAAATTTTGGAATTATTGGTTATGGGGAATTAGGTCAAGCGGTTGCAAACGCTGCACGGGCGTTTGGCATGAACGTGAAAGTTGCAAAAAGTTTTGTCCATGCAGAAACGGCTAAAGATCGCTTGTCGATAGATGAGTTATTGGCAACATCCGATATCATCAGTTTACATTGCCCGCTAAGTGAATTTACTCGTCATTTGCTATCTCAGGAAAAATTGGATTTGCTTGCGCCTCATGCATTGTTAATCAATACCGCAAGAGGAGGTATTGTCGACGAAAAGGCTTTGGCAAAAAAATTAATTCATCGGGAAATTGGCGGTGCTGGTTTTGATGTCTTATCCGTAGAACCCCCAACGAACGATAATATTTTACTAAATTTGAATTTACCAAACTTTATTCTCACCCCACATATCGCTTGGGCTAGTCGCGAATCGCGACAACGATTAATAGACGAAATCGTGCTTAATATTCAAGCTTTTCAACACGGGGGCTTGCGAAATCAAGTGAATTAAATTTATTCGGGTGTCTGATAGTGAACAATATCTCCAGGATAAATTAAATCTGGATTACGAATATTGCTCCACTTGGCAAGTTCAGGATAACGCCAAGGTGTATGTAAATAGGTTTTTGACAAATCCCACAGGGTGTCACCCGTCACCACTGTATGCACTTGCCATTCTCCTGTAATATTTCTTTTAGTTGGCGCGGATTGATTTTGCGTAGTTGCTTTTGCAGATTCACTTGAATTAGCCTCATCGACGCTATCAGCTATAGTGTCGTCAATGTTCGCTTCTTG
>JAOUJM010000466.1 GCA_029883265.1 Gammaproteobacteria bacterium | reverse complement strand
GCAGTTCTTTGCTTGACGAGCCGCTCTCGAACTCGGTGAATAGATTGTAAGTCTTGCTGGTCGAAACTTTTTATCGGCACCGACTTAATCTGAGGTCGCTGTACCGCTTCCACCAACGCCAACGCGTCATTTGCATCATTTTTTTGCCCTCGTCGAAACGGCGTAACATGTTGAGCAGCGAGTATTGTGACCTCGTGTCCATAGCTAGTGAACTTTCTTGCCCAGTAGCTCGCCCCTGAGCAAGCTTCCATCACAACGAGCGCTTCTGGCTGTGAACAAATATATCGGCTTAAATCTCGACGCTTGATAGAAAGATTACTCACTATCTTGTTGTTTTTATCCACAATGCAAACTTGAAAAATTGATTTTGCCAAATCAACACCAATAATTGTACTCTTCATCCTTGGATTCCTCTCAAAATGTTTTTGGGTTCCTCTAGTCTATCAAGAGGGTGAGAGGAGTCCATTTCATTGCTTACCATTTCCGTATTCGTACATGCCTACTTGGAAAATTCCGACAATCGTAAAACGTTTCATGCGGGGTAAAATGCCTGCCACGGTTACACTGGCCTGCGGCACGATCAGGGTCACTTTATCGCCGCGAACCGCTCCCAAGGCATGAGCCAATTCTGCGCCGAGAACAATACCGAATTCCCCCGCTTTTAAATCATCAATTTTGCCGAATTTCATTTTGTCATGCACTTCGGATACATTCGGTTCTTGTTCGGGTAATATGCCACGAACCATAGTGGCATTAACCTCGGAACCAAAACTCAACATGCCTTCGCCCAGAACAAAAGGCGCATATCCGATAACTTCCGGGTGTTTGGTGGTTAATTGAGCAACTTCTTCCCAATCCTTGAGACGATTATCATCACCACGAATGGTGGCATGGGAGGTCATTCCAAGAATGCGCAAGCGCAGCTCTTTTTCGAAGCCGTTCATTATTTTTTCCGGATACAGCTGCAAGGTAGTGCGCGTTATGAGTATCGAGAGTAAAAGCAGCATGTGTTTGATTGTCGATTTGTGCAACGCTGGTCCCGTTAACGAAATTATTCGCATCTTCAAGACTTGCGAATGAATAAATATCGTATTTGTTTTGTATATTTTTATCTTGAAAAGCCGCAATCGTATGTACATGACCATTCCCAATAGAAAATGTTGCCTGAAGAAGAACTGGACCTGAGTCATGATTAGCGGGCTCGATTGTGGTCTTTTTAGCAGAATCACCACTACCGCAACCCAAAAGAGAAACAGTGATGAAAATGAATTAGATGAGATGATAAAACCGACTCTGAAACACGACAACTCTCCTTGTGTTCATTATTATCCTTATATTGAAATATATCGTAACTCTATCTATCGAGCAAAGTTGGATGTTGTTCTGAACACATTCAATCACGGCTAGTCGATGGGTTATCGAGTGTTAATACTAAGTAGTGATAACACAAAGGCACTAATCAGTATTAACACGATGAAGTACTTCACGGATGAGGTTTCGCGTTCTTTTTTCACCGTATTTCGATGGTTTGTAATGGTATCTTCCACATAGTGAGTCGAAATACGCCGTGTATAACTTTTCCCCGATTTGTGTACGATGTTCACCCAAAGCTGATTAGCTCCTATGTTCTCAATTTGGCTAAAAAAATAATTGGACCCTTGTTGTATTGGTTTGATCCCATTGACAGTAGTGATCGTGAAATCGCTGGTATCAAGCGAGCCCACTAGCATGATTTGATATTGAACTTTTTTCAAATAATAAACGCGGCCGTGTAGAATGCCGAGTTCTTTGTGTGGTATAGATTTTACGATCTTTGTTTCAATTGTTAATTTATCGAGAAGGTTACCACCGGTCTGGACTTGTTGGAGAATAAAGCTATTACGTTGGATCAGTTGTGAAGCGCGATGAGCGTTTTGGGTAGTGCTAAGTTCTTTTTGATTCAGTTGATACTCATCGAGAAGCTGAATTTGCCATGGCGCATAGATAATGGGATCCGGCGTCCTAGTGAATGACGCAAACACTGTTGCCGAGGCACTCAGCATTATAAATGAAAACAACAATTTGAGATTCTTGTTATACATAGTATGCCTTTCTTGAAAAATCGTTGTATAGTTTGATGCCTCTAAAAGTATGAGACTTGATTGCTATGACGGGAGGTCTCCAATATGTGTTTAAACAACCATTCAAGA
>JAOUJM010000465.1 GCA_029883265.1 Gammaproteobacteria bacterium | reverse complement strand
TAGTTTGGAGCTGTGGTTGTTGGTACGGAACAGTGGAATGCCTTGGCCGAGTAAAATGGGAATGATCGAAATAATATAGGAGTCGATCAAGTCGGCTTGGAAAAAATGGGTAATGAGTTTGCCGCCGCCCACCAACCACACATGTTGGTGTTGCTGATCGATTAACATCTGATGCATTTGTTTTACATCACCGTTAAACAATGTAGTGTGTTGCGGATTGTTCGGTAATTTGCGCCGTGTCATCACGTAGGAGTTTTTGTCTTTATAGGGCCAGTCGCCAAAACCTAATATGTCTTCGTAGGTGTTTCCACCCATGACCGTAGCATCAATTGATGCATAATAATCGTTATATCCATAATCTTCAGCCGCGTCTTCGACCATGGAAAGCCATTCAATATCGCCATCGGGTTTGGCAATATAACCATCTAAACTACAAGCAATATAAAGGCTAATTTTCATAATTTTAAGCTGCACCCGTTATAGTTGATCCAGATTTAACTTGGGGTAGTGCGCCGGATAGGCGGCATTGGCTACACCGCTTTTTATGGCGGCTTGAGCAACGGCTGGTGGAACAAAATCTTTTAAACGTGGGTCGACCGGTTTGGGAATTATATAATCGCGGCCAAATTCCAGTGCATCCAGTTGATAGGCATCAAGTACTGATTGTGGCACGGGCTCACGTGCTAATAAACTTAAGGCTTTGACTGCAGCCACTTGCATTTCTTGATTAATTGATTTGGCTTGCACATCGAGTGCGCCACGAAAAATAAATGGAAAACCTAAAACATTATTTACTTGGTTGGGATAATCGCTGCGTCCCGTGGCCATGATTAAATCATCTCTAACACTTAAGGCATCGGCTGGTTTGATTTCAGGGTCGGGATTTGACAAGGCAAAAACAATTGGGTTTGCCGCCATGGATTTAATCATATCCTTAGTTACCAAACTTGGGCCGGAGACGCCGATAAACACATTGGCATCACGCATGGCGTCGACCAAGCTTTGGTCGCTAGTGTCGATGGCGAACGCTTGTTTATATTCGTTTAAGTCATTTCGTTGAGTGTTTATCACGCCCTTGCGGTCGACTAGGCGCAAGTTTTCTTTTTTCGCACCAAGAGCGATTAATAAATTCATAGATGCAATACCTGCTGCACCTGCACCCAGGCAAACTATTTTTGCTTGGTCAATGGCGACTTGCTGCACTTGCAAGGCGTTTAAGAGACCGGCAGCAATTATGATGGCCGTACCATGTTGATCATCATGAAAAACCGGTATGTCCAGTTTCGCTTGTAAGGCTTTTTCAATAACAAAACAATCTGGCGCAGCAATATCTTCCAGATTAATGCCGCCAAAAGTATCTGCAATATTGCTTACGGTGGTGATAAAGTCTTCCGCTGAACTGCTGTTGACTTCAATATCAAATACATCGATATCGGCGAAACGTTTAAACAGTACGGCTTTGCCTTCCATCACAGGTTTACCTGCCAATGCGCCAACATTACCCAAGCCTAAAACCGCTGTGCCGTCGGTGATCACGGCGACTAAATTGCCCTTGGCGGTGTAGCGATAGGCATCATCACGATTTTTTGCGATCGCACGTACCGGCTCAGCAACGCCGGGTGTGTAAGCCAAGGATAAGTCATTTTGTGTTTCGCAAGGTTTGGTGGTGCTAATAGCCAATTTACCAGGCGTGGGCAGGGCGTGATAATCAAGCGCTTGTTGTTTGAAGTCATTGCTCATATTGATTAAGTTTCCAATAGTGTTTTTAAGTTATCAAAGTTTAAGCATAGCGGTTTCAATCAATCACTGTAAATGCTTCTGGGTGGTAGATTCTTAAATTAACGCCGCTCTTGTAAGGATACACCCAGCCTTTGACATGTACTAACTGACTTTTTAAGCCCATCAAAGATTTTGCGTTAAAACGTTTTAAATCACGTTGAGTTATACGAATGGCCAACACGTCCGATAAGTGTAACCAGATAGCCGATGGATTGGTGCTAATGCGTTGTACACGACCCGCGACTCGATAAAATCCTAAGGCATTTGAATTGATATCAGCCGCATCCGTTAGGGCAAACCTTGGATTGGACCACATGCCATGATGGAATGCTTGAGCATTGTTCTGCAATTGCTCATAACAATCTTGTTGCCAATAATTGGGTGGTTCGACCAGTAGGGCGGCATAACCTTGG
>JAOUJM010000194.1 GCA_029883265.1 Gammaproteobacteria bacterium | reverse complement strand
AGCCTACCGTTGGCATGTATAGTCCGAGTTTGGCAGAGATTGGTTCTCCGATCAAACCGACTAAACCTTTGCAAGTTAGCTCAAACGAGAAACTTGATGTCAGCACGATCAAACTAGGTTTGACCCCGAGTTTGGGCGCTCAACCTGGGGTTAAATATACGAAAAAAGATGGCGCTTTGTATGTCTACGAGTTCATTCTTGATGGTTCTCTTGCGCCAGGAACAACCTATGATGGCTCTGTCACCGGTGGTGAAGATTTGGCTGGCAACTTGATGAACCCGTTTACCTTCTCATTTTCTACCGAAGCGGTCGCAGATATTACAGGTCTTGATACGAGTTTAGCGACTTCTACCGACACTGAATTGGTTAGTGCGAGTATTGATGTAATCGATGCGTTTGACAAATGGCAACGCGCCTTAACCAATAAAGACTTAGGTCAATTAACGTCAATCATGACCGGTGATTTTATTTTCGAGCCTAATCCAGCGGAAGGCACTAGCCACGCTGACGTCAATTTTGACGGTGTGTTAAGTTTGACTGAATTTAAGGACATGATGAAACAAGGCTTCCTCATGTGGGAGCAATGTAGCACAACCTTGACTGCAACCATTGTTGAGAATGCTGCTGTCGATACCTCTACGGGTGAGGCCAGCGTGGTTTTCAGTCTTTCTGGTACAAGTACAAACACCAGCTATGAATGTTCAGATGCAAACATGGAGCCTTCTAATATTTATGTTAGCTTGCGTGAAGAAAATGGTGCTTGGCTGATTTATCGTGTATCCGACGGTTTTGATTCACGTGGTGAGCCTATTACTTACAAACCAAGTGTTGCCATCGTTGAACCGGCTAATGGTTCTTATTGGTATTTAAATAATGATGGTCCGCCAATGGTTTGCGCTGACCCCAGTTGGGATATGAACGATGGATCACTGGATCCTGCTAATTGTTCAAGTCTGATTCCGGGTAAACTTGAATGGCAAGAAGTTGCTAATGCCTCTGCTTATATCCTAATTATTAGGAGCGTAACCAATGAAGGCGATGGTTTCGCCATGGCCTTGGCGCCGACAAACAAACTTGATTTTGCGGATCCTGGTTCTTTTGAGAATGGTGCTAAGGTGGATCAAATGTTTGGCTTTAATGGTAATTTCGAACCGATTCCTGGCGAAATTTTAACGTGGCAAATTGCAGCACTTGAGCAAAACACGGTAAATGCGATTAAGAACGGTCGCAATACCGATCTTTCAACAGACATTCTAGCCATGTCAAAACAACAACGTCTCAAGCTTTGGGGTGAATACCGCCCACTTGTGATTCGTATCTATGCGGATACCAATAATGATGGCGCCTACACCGACGGCACTGACACCTTAATCAGCTACAGTGATTTTATCGGTGGCTATGATGCGGGCAGTGCGAACAATGTCATCATCCAAGTTGATTCCCCGAATCCGAAGTTATTCCCTCGCGACACAGACAATGATGGAACTAATGATCAACCGGATATTAATTATGATGGCGTTGTCGATGTGCCAGAGCTCGGTGTTGAAGCCCATGGTTTTAGTCATCATATCGTAAGTTCGCCATTTGATCTAACCGCGACAGTTCCAACTGCGCAAGTTGTGCTTAGTTTGGATCGCGGTTTCAATGAAGTTCAACTATTTGACATGTCAATGTTAGTTGACTGTGGAGCTGGTTGTTCTTATCTGGAACAAGATTGGGGCAATAGCATGCGCAAGTTCTTCCGCATCACAACAAGCGTTGGTAACGCTCCTCCAGTAACGATCTCTGCAATTGCTGATGGAACCGTAACAAATGGTACTTTAGATACTTATGGTTTCTATAACTCATCAACCGGTACAACAACCATCACGGTTACGGGTACTGCGAAAGATGCAGCGGGTGTGCTTCTAAACAATGTGAAATTGAACATTAATGCATATAACGATCGCATTGGTGGTAATAGCTTCACCACTGCGCAAACGGATGCAGTGGGTGTTTTCACTTTCACTATGGATATATATGAAGGTCATAACTGGATTAATATCGGTCAAGAGTGTGGTCCGAATGGATGTGGCTTGCAATACAGTTTCGGTGTTTACACCGACACAGGTGCTGTTTGGGTTCCACCGATTGAGATCAGCGGCGTGACGGAAACGGCTGGAACCGCTACCTTAACCGCAACAGAAACTTGGGGTAATGGTGCGCGTTACGATGCATCGACTCTTGGCACCGACACGATTACCATTTCTGGTAATATGATCAACGGTCAAATCCCCGAAGGTACAGACTGCTATTCTGGTGACAGCTCCGGTTGCCCTTGGTGGGATGTGGGTTCCGATGGCGGCTGGCAAGGTGGTAACCTAACGGTACAACCCAACGGCGATTTCTCTATCGAGGTGGATTTGTACACCGGGTACAACCATGTGAATATTCGTGATAGCAAAGGTAATTCGCACCATATTGAAGTCTACACCACTGCGGGTTATCCGGTAATCAAACCGAGTATTGTTGCATACAGCACTGATAGTGGCGCAAATTGGACACCTTATACATCCGGTGTGATTCAAGTTTCTACTTGCTCAGTCACCTTGAAAGGTGAAGCCGAGCACGGTGAACTTCGCGCTTGGTGGAATGGTTCGTACACTCATGCGACGAACGGTCCACAATACTTCTGGGAAGAACGTTTCCGTGTCGTTGATGATTCTCATGGAGATGACAACAACGCGACCGATGGTAAGGGTTATTTTGAATTTACCATGCCGGTAACATCAGGAACCAATGCACGCAATAACATTGACATCAATGATGCTAAATGGCGCTGGTTAGGTTTGTCGCTTTCAACCACTGGAAGTTGCGAGTTTACTCCACCGGTGATGACCTTTACTGACATTCAAGACGGAACTGGAACTACCTTAAGTCCTGACTTGACCAATCCTGGTTATACCTGGGTGGATGGTAGTGTTGTGACTACTGCGACAGTCAAGATTGTTGGTACTACAGATCCTAATCGTGATGTTAAAGCGGAAGCCTGGGTTTGTGGACGTCAGAAAGTGTATGAGATGACATCTGATGCAACAACCGGTGCTTTCACATTAGACGTCAATGTTTACCAAGGTGGGAATGGCATAAACATAACCGATGGCTATAACTATTGGTCGGTTGATCTGCAAAATGTCAATAACAACCAAACTCCAGTGCCAACTATATCTGTCGGTGTGACAGGTACAATGCCAGATACTTCTGCTGCGACCATTACGCCAAACTGGTCAGATTGTAGTTATGCAAGTATGGATGTAGGTGGTGCGCAAAGCGTTACCCTAACAGGCCAAACTATTGGCAGTGACGGTACAGGTAATTTTGATGTGAATGGTGTGCGTGGTACTTTCACCATTACCGGTGGTAATTTCACCATCAATCTAAGCAGTGCAGAAGGCTTGTATATTGGATTCAACCGAGTTCAAATTTACGATGCTCAGTGGAATACATATGGGCTTGAATTGCAAAATGCCAATTCCGGCACTCCCGCACCGCAGTTTGTTGACATTAATCTTTCCAGTCTTGACGGTGGAACTACCACAAACGCATTTGATGATGGGTCTGTTGTAGGCGACACGACAGTCAATAGTGGTGCAGATGTTATGTTCATCGGTACTGTCAATAAAACAGCAAAAGCTGGATTTACCTACACTGTGCACAAAATGCGTGGATTCATGAGTGTTTGTGATAGCACTTCTAACTGCAGCTACACCTACTTTTCTTCCGATCCAAATGATGGACAATGGGGAGATGAGTATATGGAGTATGATGCCACTACGGGTGAATTCCGCTTAAGTAATGTTGTGTTCACTGATGGTAATACCCAAATTGAGGTTTATGCTGAAGGTGAGTTAGTCGAGGATGCTGATTCAAACAACCGTTCGTGGATGGGACCGGGTGAACGTGTGTTCTTTAACACAGACACCAATGTCGGTAGCTTCTGGAAAGGTGGCGCGGCTAAACCAACTACTCAATCAATCAATGTTGGTCGTCAAGTTCGTGAATTCCAAAACGGACTACGTCAGCAATCTAAGCAGTAAGCTATAACAAAATCAGGACCAAGGATTTGGTCCACCAAACTAGGGGTGACTTCGGTCACCCCTTTTTATTGTAACTGAATATATAGCTAGTTTTTTGATGAGTCGTTTCTGGCAAAGAATATGGCTCTATGGTTGGTGGCTAGCAACACTGAATTATCATCTAGAAACTTTTTATAAAAGTCCGAGAGTCCTTCCAATAAAAAACTGTTTTGGCTATACAAGGACATAATAGCTTGCATGAGTCGTTTCATAAAAACTTCGGCATGAATTTAGCCAGTCGTTCATAAAATCGAGTGTGAAAATTACAGACTGTTGTTCGTACCCTGCAGCATCAAACGGACACACAGCTTCGACTGAATTTCTGGCTTGCTTAACCGTTATAACTACTATTGTGCAAACTTGTGGAGGTCTCTCGGTGGCTATAATCATTGAACGTGAAGAACATGCCTTAGATGTATTGCGTATGGCTTTTTTAATTTTAGCAGTAGTTTTATTAAGCGTAATGGTTTCACCATTATTCGCCAATTCAGTGTCGACAACGCCGCTGCAAATTATAATTCAACCGCAAGTGCCCAGCGATAAAAATCAACAAAGTTTTGAAGTTGAGGCTCGCAGTTTTCTCGCCGGTGAAAATTTAATTATCACGGTGCATCCACCCAAAGGCGCAAAACTGCTGTCTGGGGATTTAATGTGGCAAGGGAAAATTGCCCGTGGTGGAACCCATCGCCTGAAATTCGTGTTGGATACTCGTGCGGTAAAAACAGGCCAGTTGGTGGCCCATGTGCGATTAGTGCAAAGCAATAATCGAAGTTTCGGCGCTCAAGCATTTCACCCCTTGAGTGTTTCCAACTCAACTGCAACAAAAAACAAGGCGCAACAAAGTTTGCAAAATACACTTGGTAAGCTTAAAGCAAGCGAGTAAATATCGATGAATAGGTGTTGAAAAACACGGCCTCTGGGACTAAGCAGGGCAAGCGAAAACGAAAGCATCATTCAATAACCAAAACAGACGCCTGTGAACAAAATATTGAGTGATCAGACAAAATACTACTTAGCAGTGTTATTGTTTGTTAACAAAATGATTTTCACCCTATTTCAGTTTCTGGAGCGATGCAGAATGAAGCGAAATACACTTAAAATAGTTGAACTAAATATTCGGAGTGATTCATGATGTGTAGCAATGAGCTTCGGTATATGAAGCAAGGATGTCGAGTCGAAAAAAGTTACTCAGAATAGCTGTTCATGCTTAAAAAGCAAGCAATCCTATGAGTTGTGACGTTTGTCCGAGGTACTCATGATTTTGATTAATGAGTGTTTTTGTATTAAGTATTCCAACCGAAGTATTTCTCCCGCCGTGATATAAATGCTTGTTTCGGCTCGAAAACTGCAATAAATCTCAGCGTGAACCGAGGCTGGTGACGCTCAGGGTTTAAACAAAAATTGGACTCGACGCCGATTTAAGGTTACCTTTATTAATAATGTATACAATTTGTTGGTTTTAAAAAAGAAAGTACAGCCATGGCAAGAAAACGAGTTAATACTACTATCGATACCATGATCGGCATCGATACTGAAATTATCGGTAATTTGGGCTTCACTGGGGGCTTGCACATTGACGGTAAAGTCAAAGGCAATATTTTTAGCGACGACGAAAATGCCTTGTTGACGATCAGCGACACCGGTGTGGTCGAAGGCAATATTAAGGTCAATCGTATATTGCTCAACGGCACCATCCGCGGCGATGCTTATGCCTTAAATAAAATTGAACTTTCAAGTCGGGCTCGAGTGTTCGGTAATGTTTATTACAACTTAATCGAAATGGGCATGGGTGCCGAAGTTAATGGCCAGCTTATTCGTAAAGTTGAATCTAATGAGCCAAAAAAAATACTTCGTTTAGAAGAAACGATTGAATAGTTAATTTTTTTGTCTCATAAGAAAAAAACCTTCTCAATTTTCAATTCGGGAAGGTTTTTTCTATTTTGCAGCGAATAAAATTAATGACCTGCTTTTACACCCCAGATTTCCGCTAGGCGTTGATCGCGTCCACAATTCCAACGATAGACTTTATACCGCACTGGATTGTTTTTATAAAAATCCTGATGATAACTTTCTTGTCCTTTGATGGCATAAAATGTAGATGCCGGAAGAATCGGCGTAACAACTTTTTGTTTTGCAAACTGTTTGACAATTTTGTCGCGGGACGCTTGAGCCAGTTTTTTCTCAGTTTCATTTGCAACAAAAATGGCACTTAAATAACTATGGCCCTTGTCGCAAAACTGACCCCGTGCATCGAAGGGATCGATGTTTTGCCAAAAGTGATTTAATAAATCGGCATAACTTACAATTTTTGGATCATACGTGATTTCCACTGCCTCATAATGGCCGTCGTGGTTGCCGTTGTATGTGGGATTTTTCAGCGTGCCACCGGTAAATCCGGAGACCACATTCGACACACCTTTTACTTTTTCGAAATCCGATTCCATACACCAAAAACAACCACCAGCAAACACGGCCTTATCTGCCATGGCAGATGGCAAAATTGTAAACAAACTCAAAAATATTAAAATAAATTTAGTGGATTTCATAGTTAGACTCATCCTCAATAATTCAGCTGTGCAGTTTATAGTATCGACGCAAATAATCACGTCAATATCACAACTAAGCCTAGATGTAGAATATCTGAATAGACACATCTGCGATTATTGTTTTCTAATAATCATATTTGTGAATAGTCTACACAATCCAATATGAAATTGACTTACGAATAGCTAATCCAAGCCAAGACAATTGGTTAACTGGTTTCGCCAACACTCCAAGCACGCATAGCGTGGAGTGAATGGAGATTCGTAATTTATTGGCTATTTTATTAAGCCAGATCCTTCTCTCCTCTCCTCAAAGACGAGGTAGGGTCGTGTAAAGGTTGATCGAATTTAATCTTGTTGCACATGCCTTTATGGATAGGTTTTGTTGTTTATCTAAACTATCGAGTTATTAAAGCGATTCGATGAGGTTTGCTTTGTCGGTTTTGAATGAATCATAGTAAATAATTTTAGTCGGCAAATCGAGGGAGGTTATTATATTTTGATGTTAAAAGTTTTTAGCAAAAATTATATCCTTTGATAACTTATGTTCGATTGAGTCACAGGGTTTGATTCCGGCTGCGCCTCACGATATCACAAATGTTCAACTACAAAGACGCTCAGCAAATATTGATGAAATGTCATGGTAGACTGAAGTTATTGTTGTTGAAAAAGTAATTCAACTTTTCTACATTATAAAAATAATTGAAATAGGAGATGCGAGCATAGTTATTCAGTCAAAAATTTTTTGAATGTATATGCAAGCTAAAAAATGAGATAGTGGTGAATCGTTATTTGAAAAATTCTCTCTGCTTTTTTGGAAATTCATGGCGGATTATTTCGCATTATATAGTAATACTGTGTATCTCAGTTTGTGCAGCGTTTGCACAAATAGAATAAAACTAAAACATTCAGACCTTATTAAATAATTTGTTTGCCTGTTATGTGTTGACATTTATATGGCTATGATGTTTTATGTAGCGCATTCTAGTTTTAACATGCAACAATATATTCAGGTGGTAAATAGAAAACAAAAAATACTAGTAGTCAGGTTGACTCATTAAAGAAAGTTATAATGACGGCGCCTATTGGACCGCTACGATTAAGCAGTGTTAGGTTTGCTCAAGGAAAGAGTAAAATCTGACATAAACCAGCAAATAAAACCGGCGACTAGAAGTAATAAGAACGGTGTGCTGTAAGCGTTATAAGTATTTATTTGGAGTTTTAATCAAGGATGAAGAAACAACATGCCATCAGTAATCAAAACTGACGCAAGTACGATTATTACTTGTGCACAATCTACCTTTTTTCTCACACGCCTTAATGCAGTCACTCAAACCAGACTAATGGAAGTGATTCATGCACTTATTTCTCTCAAAGCAGAGAATGAGTTGGCTGAAATCATTGACAATCAAATTGCTTATCTGATACCGCATGATTTTTCTGTGATCGGAATCGGTGACGCTAATACTTTTAAATCTGACTTACTGCTTAATGTAAGTTATCCACAAGATTATCTGGATACCATTATTAGCCAGCGCGGCGATGCTTTGGTTATCGATAGTCCAATTGTTAAAGCATGGGTTAAGCAGCCAGTGACAATGATTATAGAAAATCTGCCGCTACTTTATCAGAAAAATAATTGCTGGAAAGAAGCAATCGTGCGTCATCGCATTCGTGATTCGATTGTGAGTGGCGTGCTTGGTGTTGATGGTGTTAAAACTAGTTTTGTTAGTTTTGTAAGTCAAAATCATGGCTTTACGCAAAATCATCTTTATATTTTAGAATTGTTAACGCCCTATTTACATGTGGCGATGCTGAGGATTTTGAAGAAAAAGATTGCGTGTGAACAAAAATATGTAAAACTATCATCCCGTGAAAAAGAAATATTGCAGTGGTTATATCACGGCCTGACCAATGAAGAAGTAGCAAAACAACTGCATATTAGTTCAAATACTGTTAAGAATCATATTCATAATATTTTGAACAAACTCGGAGTAAATAATCGTTCCCAGGCGCTGGTGAAAGCCATGAACTCTGGAGTAATTCAGCGGAATTAGAAACGGTTTGTAGTTTAACTGGCCTAAGCGCATTAGCTAAATTTTAATTTGTTGGCAGCTTTGGAATACCATTCAAGGAACTTTGAGCTAGCCTAACAGTGCTTTG
>JAOUJM010000193.1 GCA_029883265.1 Gammaproteobacteria bacterium | reverse complement strand
TGATTGCGGATTAAAGACCATAGCATTGTCGGCCAAATCAAAATTGCGGTTATAAAAAGTTGACAACACCGCCACATGAACGTCGGGAGCGCTTAATTTGCGATCCGTTACTCGCGTCCACAGAATTGGGTGCATCTCCGCCATGTTCGCACCCCAGAGCACGAATGCATCCGCTTGTTCGATGTCATCATAACAACCCATGGGCTCATCTATACCAAAAGTGCGCATAAAGCCAGCAACCGCAGATGCCATACAATGACGGGCATTTGGCTCAATATTATTACTGCGCAAACCCGCTTTCATCAATTTGACAGCCGCATAACCTTCCCATACCGTCCATTGCCCCGAACCAAACATACCCACTGATGTGGGACCATTCTTTTTGATGGATTGGGTGATTTTTTTGGCAAATACATCTAATGCCGTATCCCAGGACACTTCAGTGAATTCACCATTTTTGTCATAGCGTCCATTTTTCATACGTAACAACGGTTTTTGTAAACGATCTTCACCATACAAAATTTTTGACAAGTGATAACCTTTTATGCAGTTAATCCCTCGATTAACGGGAGATTCGGGATCAGCATGTGTTGCTATGACCCGACCTTTGTGCGTACCGATTAAAACGCTGCAGCCAACGCCACAAAACCGACAAGGCGCTTTATCCCATCGAATATCTAATTTTGGTAGATTCTCAGTTTTGGCAAAGGCAGGCTTCAAGGACATGAGACTAGGCGCGCCTATAGCCGTCGCTGCATTCAGTTTTAAGAAATTACGTTTGGAATAATCCATAAGCACCTTCCGTGGGCCGGTTAAATGAAAGAGTTATCGCTATGACAAATGATATGTCTACTGCAGAAACAAATCACTTATACAATTTCAGCATAATAGACCATAAAATAAAATAATGTTGCACACACATACAAAAACTTTGCCGGTTTTATTTTTTTTTAAATGTTTATTGAGTAAAGCGAATAAAGACTAGTCAATTTCTGCTACGCTTTTCCTGACTTCCACACTCGGCTATTAAAGCTTGTTTGCTGTAATAGTTATTTTTCTCGACGCAATTTGCGAAAGGGAGCGAATTCCCAATCCCGAAACGCAATAAGCAAGCCCCGGCTCAAGCGCTGACTTGCGGCTAATTTTGAATCCTGTTTATACAAATCGGTAAAGTATCGCTCTAATTCGCCAATTTTTTTATTCACAAACTCATAGGAGGCTTGACTTAATGTACCGGTTAGAAATAAGCGTAAACCATGTTTTGCATCAAAATGTGAACTTAGGAATTCGGCCTGAACTTCATTTTCAAAATAGCTAGCAATCGGTCCGGCGGGCAGCCAACGAAAACCTTCGTCAATAAGTAGTTTTATACGGTTTGCAGGTAATAATTCGATAATTCCAATACGATCCAGTTTGGCTAGCGACTGAATAGCTTCATGCTCGGTTAAATTATAATTGGCAAGAATTTCGTCAAACGTCCAGTGATTCCGCACCAACACCGCAACCAAGAGTAATTTAATGTCTGATACCAACTCCTGCTCTTGCGCCTGAGTCAAACACATTAAACGTTCGCGCGACTCTTCATATAAACGCAGCAAATGCACCAGCTCATAATTCATAAGCCCACAAATATGTTCCAGGCGCTCTAAGGTGAAACGACAATTGGCGAACATTTGTTTAATACTGGCTTCGGAAAGATCTAATGCGTTGGCAACATCTATATAGGTTAAATTCTTACGCTTAAGCTCAGATTTTAGAACTTCCACTAAAGCCCTGGATTGTTGCGCCATGGATATATCTCGGAATGAACGGCTAAGACCATACCATAACGCAAAAAACTCAGTACGCAAATAGAAAAAATGTTGGTAGAAAATTAGACTTATTGTTTTTGTAGCCGACTCGGCGATTAAACCAATGCCGGCTACTTTTTTATATTGTTATTTTAGTTTTATCCGTAGGACGATCACCCACTCAAGTGGCTGCCTGTTATATTATTTTCCCGTCCTGACAACCATTCCCGCAACTTGAGTGAAAAGTCTTGGCACCTCTCAGGATCATTTTTTGTTTTATTAAGATCAACAACCCTGATTCAGCATGGGCCTTAGTTTACTTAAATTTAACACCCGAGAACATAACACTAAAGTTCTGTATTGCTTGTAATCTTAGGCAGATATTTTTGTTACTTGCGCCAAAGCAAAAACAATTTTTATTTGCAAAGGAATTCCTTCAGGCCTGCGTAATTGCTCGACTTCATGCAAGTGTTCTTGTTTAAATTTTGTTAATGCTTTTTGATCTAATTGCGCCACCAAACCACGAAAACCTGCATTCCAAATAATATCCCACCACTGCGACTGATCCGTTAGAATATAACTCACATCGATGGTTTGTGTTTTTAAGCAGACTAAATCGGCAGACTCATAAAGTTCGCGAAATTTCTCCTCACTATCGAGCTGACGCCAGCCAAAGGGGGGCGGCTCAATGCCAAAAGACTCAATACGCTTAAGAAACAATGCTAATAACGGTTGAAAAGAGTCGCTTTCAAATGAACATGCACCTATGAGCCCATTGGGTTTTAATTTGGCTGTAATATGTTTGACCAGCGCACAAATATCTTCCACGAAAAATAATCCAAATGAGCAATTCGCCACATCAAAATGACAGGCGGGCAATTGCATTTGCGTCATATCCATGAATTCAAAATCGAGATTCTTTAATTCATTTTGTTCAGCACTTCGTCGTGCTTGCAGCAGCATGGCCTCAGAGAAATCCACACCTGTCACATGAGCCGCAGGATGCGCACCAGCCAAAATACAACTAGCGATCCCTGTGCCACAGGCCACATCTAGGATTTGTTCATCACCCTTTAATTGATAAAATTCGGGCAAAATCGCTGCGGCATCATCAAAAAAACGCATGGCCGATTGCCCATAACCATTCGCCACTGTATTAAAAACAACTTGAATTGCTGACTTTTTTTCTTCGTTAATCAAAACCAACGTGCTCTTGCCTGGTAGACCTAGTATTGAACAAATTTCTTACGGAATGATCGCAATTTATCCGCCGACTCTTTAGAATGTTAGTATCAATATGTATTAAAAAAGGTGTTCATCATGCTAAAGTTTTTATTCCTTATTGCACTACTTTGTTATACCACAATCAGCAGCGCCGAAGTCACCCTTCAAGCACAAGCCAATTATGCCCCACCCAATGGCTTTATTGGCAGCGCGCTGATTGAGTTTCAAGGTGAATCCTTATCAAAAAAAATTGCATTAACCGGTCGATTTGCCTCCATGGGCTATGAATACACCGATGGTGATTATTGGGAAGACGGTTATGGCAGCGCTTATGGCCCAGGTATGCGCTATTATTCAAATGGCGAAGCTTCTGGTTTTTACCTGGGCGCAGAACTATTAATGTTTAATATAACTGTCGATTCAGGGGGATGGGGCTGGTATGGCACTACTTGGATCGAAGGCATGGTTCCAACAATCACCTTAGGCAGCCGAATCCCACTCCAAGCAAATCTATTTATTGAACCACAGGGTTTAATCGCCTTAGTTGGCGTGGCAGGATCAGATGCGGAAGTTCCTGTAATCCTTGGTGCTGGACTAGGAATAGGCATTGCCTTTTAATGACCTAGCTCACTAATAAACAATTCAATATTGGATGATTTCTTGACTCCGGCATCGTATGTCATATTTTTGTAACAAAGCCTTGCTTTAATGCAATACGCTGACGATAATGACCGGAAATTAAATGCTTATACTAATTATTGAAGACGAACGCAGCATCCGTGAGATGATAGCACTGGCCTTAAACAATGAAGGGTATCAATATCTAGAGGCGAGTGATGCGCACAAAGCGGATTCTATTCTAAAAGAACAACACCCTGATTTGATTCTACTGGACTGGATGCTACCAGGAATTAGTGGTGTTGATTTTGCTCGTCGATTACGCCGCCAGGACCATACACTTAATATTCCTATTATCATGTTGACCGCAAAAACCGAAGAGCAGGACATGGTTATTGCGCTCGACAGTGGCGTAGATGATTACCTAACGAAACCTTTTTCGACCAAAGAATTACTCGCGCGCATCCGCAGTTTAATGCGTCGCACGAATAAAAACCTAAGCACAGAACAAATCAGCGTTGCGAATTTAAAAATTGATTTACAAGCGCACCGCGTATCCGCAAGCGGGCAAGCCATCGATTTAGGCCCAACCGAATTTAAATTACTGGTCTTTTTCATGCAACACCCTGATCGTGTATTCAGTCGTGAACAAATACTGAATCAAGTTTGGGGGCATCAAACCTTTGTTGAAGAACGGACGGTGGATGTACACATCCGCCGCTTGCGCAAGGCCCTGCAAACATCTGGTCATGAAAATTTAGTGCAAACCGTGCGAGGTAGCGGCTATCGTTTTTCCGCCAGTCATTAATGCATCCATCTCAACAAAAAGAAATTTTTTTACTCATCATTGGCACCATCAGCTGTGCCGTTTTATTCAGCTTTTTCGATTTAGGTTTTCTAGGCGCAACCATAGCATTAGCCATCTACACCGGTTTGAATTTGCGCCAGTTATTTCGACTACAAAATTGGTTAGTTTCCTCTGATAAAAGCAATATTCCTGAAGCAGGTGGTTATTGGGGTGAACTATTTAACGAGATACATTTAATGGATAAAGAACGGCGCAAACATCAACAGCGTTTGCGCAAAGTGCTGACCCGCTTCCAAAAAGCAGCAGCGGCATTACCTGACGGCACAGTTATTCTTTCCAATGAAAATAAAATCGAATGGGCGAATCGCTCAGCCAATGATTTACTCGGTATTAATATTCGTAATGATATTGGACATCAAGTGACTAATTTAGTCCGCCACCCGGGATTTATTCAATATTTAGAGCAAGGCAATTTTAATGAAATAATAAGTATTCCATCGCCCGAAAAACCTAATCATAGTTTAGTAATACAGATTATTCCGTTTGGCAGCAGCCAGCGCTTGTTGACTTGTCGTGACATCACTCACATACGCAAACTTGAAGCAATGCGGAGTCAATTTGTCGCCAATGTATCCCATGAATTACGCTCACCTATCACTGTGCTGTCTGGCTATTTAGAAACCTTACGTGGCATGCAAGCCATCAAACCTGACGTTTTGCACAAAGCCTTAAACAATATGCATGAGCAAGCAAAACGAATGGAACGTTTAGTTGTGGATTTAATCGCACTCACTAAACTGGAAACCACACCAAGTGCTGAACAAAAAACCGTGGATGTTGCTGCGCTTCTAAGCTCCTTAGTGGAAGCCGCACAAGAAATCAGTGGCAGCAAACAACATAAAATAACACTACAAATCGATTCTACACGACAACTACGTGGAAGCCAGGAAGAGCTTTATAGCTTATTTTCTAATTTAATTAATAATGCCGTGCGCTACTCGCCTGAGAAAACACATATCAATGTGCGATGGTTCGCAAGCAATGATGAAGCAGTGTTTGAAGTCGAGGACCATGGCCCCGGAATTGCGGCTATTCACATTCCCCGTCTTACTGAGCGATTCTACAGAGTCGATGCCGATCGTTCACGCGAGTCGGGTGGCACCGGTCTAGGTTTGGCTATTGTTAAGCACGTCTTGGAACGTCACGATGGACATTTAATCATTGAAAGCGAACTCGACAAAGGCAGCACTTTCCGTTGCATTTTCCCCAATAAACGCACTATCAGTTAACAAACTACTTAATCTAAATGTCATAAAACCTTCATATAGGTGACATATAGTGCTCCCAATATGTATAGCAAATGAAATCAGGAGAATTTGCAATGAAATTATTGACGTTAACAATTATCGCCGTGAGCTTGTTCGTAGCGACGACTACCGGTGTATTTGCTAATGCCCAGTTGGACAAGAATTTACAAAGCTATCAACGCGCTAGCGGTGTATCGGGCAATCTTTCAAGCGTCGGTTCTGACACTTTGGCTAATTTAATGACCTTATGGGCAGAGGAATTCAAACGCGCATACCCTAATGTTAACATTCAAGTGCAAGCTGCTGGTTCATCAACAGCCCCCCCCGCACTCACTGAAGGCACGTCTAATCTCGGCCCCATGAGTCGTAAAATGAAAGACAAAGAATTACAGGCCTTCGAGAAAAAATTCGGCTACAAACCTACTGCCATTCCTGTCGCAATTGATGCGCTCGCTGTTTATGTGCATAAAGATAATCCGATTAAAGGCATGAGCATTCCCCAAGTCGACGCTTTATTTTCTTCAACACGCAAATGTGGCCACGACAATGATATTTCTACCTGGGGCGACGCCGGTTTAAAAGGTGGCTGGGCAAGTAAAAGTATTCAAATTTATGGCCGTAATTCTGTATCAGGCACATATGGTTATTTCAAAAAGAAAGCCTTATGCAAAGGCGATTTCAAAACCACGGTAAACGAACAACCTGGATCTGCATCCGTTGTGCAATCGGTTTCTAGCTCACTAAACGGTGTCGGCTATTCTGGCATTGGCTACAAAACTTCAGGCGTGCGTGCAGTTGCTTTAACCAAAAAACCGGGCAAACCATTTATAGCGGCAACCATGGAAAATGCCGCAAGTGGCAAATACCCCTTAAGCCGTTACCTTTATGTTTACGTTAACAAAGCTCCAAACAAACCATTAGCACCATTAGAACGCGAATTCATTAAAATGGTTTTGTCAAAAGCTGGACAAGAAGTTGTGATCAAAGATGGTTATGTACCGCTTTCAGCCAAAAAGGTTGAGAAGATTTTAAAGTCACTACAATAGTAACTTTAGCCCACCTCAAGTTTCTTTCCCCGCTTAGGCGGGGTTTTTCTTTGTCATAAAATCAACTAGTTTTAAGACATTAGCCTTCGCTTGTCTTGAACACAAAATAAACACATGAAACCAACTCTTCCATTCTATGGAACGGTTCAGCCTATATTCATAGTACACAACCTAGGATAAACTCACCTATTTGATTCTAATACACTCGGAGCGCACATGCTGCTACCGCAATATTGCATTCGCCTAATATTATTGTTTGCACTGGTAATGCTACATACAGGATGTATTTCCATGCAGCAACAAGCCGACCGTTTGGCTAGAGATGGTTCTTATGAAACAGCCATCACGATTTACCAACAGATTTTGGCAAGAGACCCACAAAACTCGAAGGTCGCCAGCAGTCTTCGCAACGCCCAACTCGCGTGGATAGATACAAAATTAATTGATGTGCGTTTTTTTCGTCTTGCCAATAATCTGGACCAAAGCCTGGAGTTATTACGAAAAATTTATCAAAAGGAAAATCAATGGAAAGTTTTTCCTATCGGTGCTGCGGCTTCAACTCAAAGCGAAGAGTTAGAACTAGCCCAACGGTCCATTATTGAACGTGTTGAAATCAGTCACCGCAACCAACTACCCCTTCAATCAAAATATTATTTGCAGCACTACCGACTCTTTTTCCAGAGCAATCAAAATCGTCAACAACTTCAGCAGTTGCTAGCAATCACTCAGCAACAAGGCGAAAAACAATGTGCCGAATTTTCGCTTGAACTGACTCCTCAGCAACTCTTTTATGGAAAGTTTGTATCTACTATTTGCCGCATATGGGGTCTAAGCCCACCTTCATTGGAAGTACAAATTAATTCAAACCAGAATCTGTTTTATTCCTCAGTGAAACTTGATAACCGCGCCCATGGCTTGCCATATAAGTATGATCAGTCCTTAGAAAGTTTGTTTTCAAATCAGCTGCAACAAACGCCTTGGTTCAGCGCTGGCACCAGGCAAGCAATGCAACTAGAGATTTCGGGGAGCTTTGAATATTCGTATACTAGCCGCCAAAAATCGCAAACCCAGTCCTATGTGACCAGCGAACCTTATGATTACACCTGGGTAGAATCCCAGCCTGAACATGACAAAAGCCAGAATCGCCTTGTCCCATCCCACAACCAAGAAAATAAAAATAGGAAGATTGTTGATAATAAAAATGGAACCATAAGCATTAGCGAAACTCGGTTTAGAGATGTCACAAAGTTTGTAGACTATGACGTTACCGAACACCGTGAATTTTTTGATATTACACTATCAGTCCGTGGTGCGCTTGAACCCCTGCCAATCAAACTTAACATCAGGGAAACGCACAGAAACAACTCAGTTTCTCACAACAATAAGCTCAAGGCGGTAGGTGTATCACCACAAAAGGCGATCATTATTGGTGAATCCGTATGGCTAAAGCAGCAAGCAGACAAATTGCAAAATCATTTTCATGAAGCACTAGTCAACACATGGGACCAACGTCATTGCCATGCGCACACTTGGAGCCATTCGCAAGCGAATGAACTTGAATCAATGTTTCGTTGCATTGAATTGAAAAAAGAGGATCCGCCGCTTATTGTCAACGCCTGGTTCGAATATAATTTAGGCATCAACTACCAACAATTTAACGAACTAAGCGGTGAGCGATAACTGAACTAAGCGCTAATACTTGCATCGACATTTGCAATGTTGATTGCAATTCTTAAGTAATTTGATGCATCTATGCGCTTTTTTCAAATAACATAATCGACGACACTAAATGTTTTTCTAAACAATTATTTTCAATTTCTTGTGAACAAACATATTGTTCAAATATAGCTCTATCAGCAGGATATTTTTCTTTCAATTCATCACACCTTGTTCGAATATGAGTTAAAAGCTGTTGATTATCAGCAACCAGCTCCATAGCTGATAGCTGAATTTCATCACACAGCAACAAACCCTTCGCTTTGGCTGGTTCAACAATTTCTCGTTTTGATAGCACATCATCATCGGTAGACGGTTCATCGATTGAATAAACCTCATC
>JAOUJM010000464.1 GCA_029883265.1 Gammaproteobacteria bacterium | reverse complement strand
TCCGATCTACTGCCTTTTTTGAATTTAAAATCGAAATTCGCACCGAATTGGAATGTGTTACTGGTTAACCCGACATAAGCTTTTAGCAAGAGTTTAGTGTTTTTACTTTCATAAATATTGACCGCCAAGCGTGCTAGTTTCGGCACATTGCTGGGGGCAGGGAAATGCGGATGAAAACCACCGATTGAGATCAAGTAACAAGGGTCATTTTTATAATTAACCCGCATGGCCATGTCGCCAGTGATGGTTACACTGGAGATTTTCGAGTTATGCAAAATTGCATCAAGGGTGATCGTGCCTTCTTGAAAATCGAAAACACCAATCGCATCCATGTTCAGTTTAACAATATGCTTACCACTCGCTTTTAGTGCGAGTAATTTTATTTGGCCTAGAACGATCAGTCGTAGTGGGTCGGGAATTTCCAAAAGAAAACCCAGTTCCATAAAAAGCTTTTTCTGCTCGCTGCCCCAGGTGATTAAGGCCATTAAACCCAGCACATGTCGATTCAGAGTTGGAGGAAAAACCGATGCAAGAGTTGAGGCGAGTTGGGCGATATTGGCCAAGGCATTTTCTGGAAACAGTATCGTGTCTAAAGATTTGTTCTTTATGCCGTCTCGCAAAACATTGGTTAAGACACTGCGGTTATAACCAATCAGACCACCGATACCATTTAATTTAAAACCAAAGGCCAAGGGCAAACCGGTTTCACTGGTGCCGCAAATGTTCACTAAAATGGATAAGGCTTTGTCGTTGCCAATCGGAATACTGGCGACTAAACCGACGGCGGTTACTTTGATTCCACCAACACTAAGGGTTAAGGCGCCCGCATATTGTTGATTGGCTTTATCATAAAAGATAAAACCTCTTCCCTTTACCGTTTTACTGAAATCCAAGGATAGTTGCAATGAACTGGGTGGTTTGAATCCGACGTCGGTTAAACTCGGTCCTATTTGAATACCTACATCGTCCATCATCAATTTGAAATATCTTAAATCGGTCGCAATGGATGCACCGATACTAAATTGAAATTGTTGGCCATCGGCGTTTTCAGGGGCGTCTATTTGGGTGATAAGTTGATCAATTTTTACCGGGCCGATGCTTTTACTAATTGCCTGGTTGGCTTTGAAACCTGCGCCATGTTCAAGATGCAAACCTTTATGCCGTGAATAACAAATTGAAAGATCAAAATTAATCTGCATTCTTTCCAGGGGTAGTAATACCTGCAAAATTTCGCCACAATCATTTTTATCGATAACTAGTACGCTGTTGTTCATTGAGAATTTTATAAGAGTGTCAGCCTGGCTGATGTCCAGTAGAAACTCGCGATTTTCCCATGACAGATGCGTACCATGTTCGTCGGGGAAATGTTGTCTGGTGGCTTTGTCTTGAATTTTTAGAATCGCACGTGCATCGTAATCGTCAGATATTTCGACATCGGGGCTTGGAAACATACTCAGTGCACTCGGCGCACTAATATCGAATAAATAATTCCATTCGATGAGTTCATCTTCGTTGAAGAGTGAACGACGTGTAAAGCTGCCTTCGAATTTCTTGCTCATTCCAAAGGTCACGAATGGTCCTGGTCCTCCATGAGATTCTGGAACGGCACATAAACCAAATTGAACCTGTGAATCTGAACCGGCTGGTTTAACGCGGGTAACTAGGCTACGCGCGGCAATAGTGTCCGCCTTGGGTGTGTTAGAATTTTCGATGGGGTCCCAACCATAAATCACTAGGTTGTCTTCGGTATCCTTATTCATCATGGCGATGTAAGCAGCCAGACCACCCAAAATTATATGTGAGAGTGTCTCGATAATTTGTTCATCGTTTCCTTCTTCTGCCAGTGAGTCAAAGTACTGCTTGGGTTCTCGTATTAATCCAGCGAAACGCGCTAATACGTCTTCTCCTGGCACTAATTCAACAATCGTTTTTCCAACGAAGCCGATGGCTTCCATCCAAAAATAAGCACCGGGTGCTTTTAATCTCATTAGGTTTAATGAATAGAGGCTCCAATAAAAACGCAGCGTGCGCTCAGCATCTTCTAGCTCCGTGTCGTCATTGAAAAATAACGCATAGAGTTCGCGAAGGGATTGATATAAAGATTTGAGATCTTCCAAAGCCATTAGCGTTTCGATACGTGATGGTTTGGGTTTATCTACAAATTTTTTAATATTCGCCAGTTTTTGTTTTTGCGCGGTGTTGTTTTT
>JAOUJM010000192.1 GCA_029883265.1 Gammaproteobacteria bacterium | reverse complement strand
TTAAAACGCGCTTGATCTAATTCGCTTTGGGCGCCAATTTTTCTAACGGCTTGGATCGCTGGTTTGAACAAGGATTTAATTTTTACATAACGAGAAAAGCTTTTGTCACTTAAACGCGCTGACAAAATATATACTGGAATATTTTTTTTGCGGCATGCAAATAAAAGATTTGGCCACAGTTCCGTTTCAATAATAAAAATCGCGTTTGGCTGACAACGCCGTAGAAAAATATTCACACACCAGGGCAAATCAAATGGTAAATAAGTTTGAACTACACGGTTCGCAAACAGCTCAGCACTGCGTTCATAACCAGTTACCGTGAAATTACTAATCACTAAGGCTTCTTCTGTTCGATCTAGGATTGCTTCAATTAAAGGCTGAGCCGCATTGGTTTCACCAACCGAAGCCGCATGTAGAACCAAACTGTTTTTTGCGGGGGAACAAAATCCAAAACGGAATTTTAGGCTTCGACGCCATTGTGGTGATTTGAAAAACCAATAAAATAAGACGATGGGAAATAACAGACCAAGTAAAAACGTATATACTAGCCGCACCACTTAGCCCTAAAAACCATCACGGCCTGACTCGAATGCTTCGCAAATATAATGCAATAAAAAAATGTGAGCCTCTTGGATACGTGACGTACGATGCGTCTCAACAGTTAGCGCCAAATCCACTAATTGCGCCAACTCACCACCGTCACGACCTTGCAAACCAATAGTAAACATCTGCTGTTGCTTGGCTTGATTGACGGCTTGCACAATATTGGCAGAATTACCTGAAGTACTAATAGCAAGCAGAACATCACCTGCAAAACCCACGGATTCTATCTGTCGTGCGAAAATTTGCTCATAACCATAATCATTGGCGATCGCTGTCATCGCTGAACTGTCCGTAGTCAATGCAAATGCAGGAAAGCCCAATCGATCTTGCTCAAAACGACCCGAGAACTCAGCAGCAAAATGTTGCGCATCTGCTGCAGAACCGCCGTTACCACAGACTAATAATTTTTTCTCGGCTTTAAAACAAGCACGAATTTGCTCGATGGCACTATGTAATCCTGCTTCGAGCTGGATGAGGGATTGCATAGTTTCGTGATGTTGGGCTAATGATTGCTTTAGATCCATGTCTTTCCTTCGATCTCAGGGTAAAATAGCAGGCTAATCCTAACATAGATCAGCAAAATAGGTTGAATGAACGACTTGCAGAAAATAGACCCGCCCGAAAAACTTCAGCGCAGCCTTTTTAGGGTCCAAAACCTAGCGCCTAAATTCTGGTTGTTTTGGCTAGCTATGGCTTTGTTGCGCATAATAGTTTACTTACCTCAAGGTGGTCGCATGGCAGTGGGTCGAGTCTTGGGTCAGTTATTGTATTATCTTGCGTCTAGACGTCGCCGCATTGCCCAACGTAATTTAGAAATCTGTTTTCCAGAAAAATCAATAATAGAAACTAAACGACTGCTGAAAACCCATTTTCACTCCTTGGGCCAAGCGATGATTGAACATGGTATGGCATGGTGGCTTAGCAATAGACGTTTGCAGGCGCTCACTCACTTTGAAGGGCTTGAATATATTAAACAAACTCAAGAGGCTGGGCATGGGGTCATATTATTAAGTGCTCATTTCACATCTTTAGAACTTGGTAATCGCTTACTTACATCCTTTCGTGGTGAAAAACTTGATGCTATGTATCAACGCCATAAAAGTCATTTTATGGAGAATTTTATTCAATACTACCGTGAACAACACATGGGCCATATGATTCCTGAAGATGATATACGCCAAGTCATCCGTATTTTGAAGGCCAGAGGCTGTGTCTGGTATGCATCTGATCAGGGTTACCACGGTAAATATAGTGCCGCCGTACCATTTTTTGGCATACCCGTCATGACAAACACAGCTTTAAGTCGATTGGCGCAAATGGGAAAAGCCAAGGTCATTCCTTTTTTCACTCAGCGTCTTGCGAATAACCAGGGCTATTTGTTGAAAATATTGCCACCTATAGAAAACTTTCCTAGCGAAGATGAAGTCAGTGATGCCTTGGCCTATCACAAACTTATTGAACAGCAAATCCAACAAGTACCCGAGCAATATCTTTGGGTGCATCGCCGTTTCAAGTATTTGCCACCTGGCAAACAATCGCTTTATTAAGAAATTGGTAAATGCTCACTTACCGTCCTATAATTCTTCAAGTCTCAAAAAACGTTTGCTTTACAATTGGTCATACATTTGAATATGAAGCGTAAAAAAAGCAATATCGCCCTCAATTTGATCCTTATCTCAGTCATATTCTCGATTGGCTTCTTGCCATTTTTCGGTGTGCACCTACATTTGCCACAAACCCACGGAGGTGAGTCCTCACACTCCCATGAGGCGCAAACACATACCTTTCATTTACACCAATCGACACATGATTCAATCGACAGCCATGATAGTGAAAAAAGTGATAGCCAACATCTTGAGTTAAATAGTCACTGCATACTCGGTAAAGTTTTCAACTTTTTCGCAATTTTTTACCTACTGGCAATGTTTCTTCGGCTTTCCCGCACAAAGCAAATAATACGGGAATTTACTTATCACAATCCTTTTATTCATTTTTTTGAAATTTATCGTGCATTCAAGCGCGGCCCTCCTTTGCTTTAGTTACTTAGCTTAATGACAACAATCGCGTTGAGCGATTGTTAAGGCATGACTTTACATAAAGGATAACCAATGAATCACAAGAAGAATCTTAGTCTGTGGCTACTTGCAGCAGTCTCAATTTTCGCCACTAGCCTGGTATTTGCCCATGGCATGTCTGAGGCTGAAAAACAATCCATTATCGATGGTGGAAATTGGAGTTATTTATGGTTGGGCGCCACTCATATGTTGAGTGGTTATGATCATTTATTATTCGTATTTGGCATAATCTTCTTTCTTTCCAGCTTCAAAGACATTGTTAAATATATTACTGCTTTTACTTTAGGGCATAGTGTCACTTTAATAATTGCTACATTTAGTCAAATCCAAATCAATTATTTTTTGATTGATGCGGTTATTGGCCTAAGTGTTTGTTATATCGCATTTGCCAATATTGATGGCTTTAAAAAATATCTAGAGATTAAACCACCAAATCTTTTATTTATGATTACAGCTCTCGGCTTAATCCATGGTTTGGGCTTGTCAACACGCCTACAACAATTACCCTTGAATCATGATCAATTATTGCTCAATATAATCACTTTTAATATAGGGATTGAACTCGGGCAAATCGCTGCGCTTGCTGTCATGCTGATAGTTCTCGTCGGATGGCGGCAGTCAGACTCTTTTCGGATTTTCAGCCGTTTGTCAAATTACGCTTTGATTTTTGCAGGGCTGTTTTTGTTTAGCATGCAAATACATGGCTATTGGCATATCAGTTCACCAGATGAATTTGGTTTTAGCGCTGATAATCATTATCACGAACATTTACGTTTGGACGAGCTTCAAGCAGGGCGCCAAACGCAACACGAATCAATAGACTAGAAAGTGAGTAAATACATGAAAAAACAGTTAGTTGCATTATTCTTCGTGAATTTTTTAATCACCTCGTCCACAGTTGCCGGACCAGGACATGAGCACGAGCACGGAAGTCATAACCATAGCCCAATTAGTAAAACAGAAGCTGCTACAAAAGCTGAAAAACGCCTGCAAAATCTAGTTCAGCAAGGAAAAATCCCGCAGAGTTGGGGAGGTAAAAAAGTGGCGAGTGTTAGCCAAAAGACTTTCAAAGGTAAACAAGAATGGGTGGTCACCTTCAGCAACCCAAAAATTGCTGATGAGAACAAACAAACCCTTTATATGTTCTTTCGCCTCGATGGACATTACCTGGCGACGAACTATAGCGGTAATTAGAAATATAAAAGCCACCCTTGGGTGGCTTTTTTAATTAAATGGCCGTCAACTTATTTTTTACTTTCAAGATTAACCAAATAATTAATAACCTTAAGTGTCTCAGCACTGCTTCCAGTGGTTTGATTACTGACAAAATATTTTCCATTGACTATAACAGCTGGTACTCCGGAAATTTGGAAACGTGCGCCCAAATCCTTGGAGCGCCGAATACGTGTTTCCACTGCGAAAGAACGAAAAGTCTTTTTAAATTTATCTTCATCGACACCATGTTTAGCAAAAAACTCAGCTAAGGCGTCTTCGCTATTGATTTGGCGTTTTTCCAAGTGCAAAGCATTAAATAAAGGTCGGTGAACTTTATCAAAAACATTCAATAATTCAGCAACATAATATGCTCGTGCATGATTTTCCCAACTAGGTCGTAAAATACCCGGCATACGCACAAATTCAGCATTAGCAGGTTTACGGCGTAACCAACGCTCTACATAATCTTCAAAACGGAAACAATGCGGGCAGCCATACCAAAAAATTTCACGGACTTCGACCTTTTCACCTGTTTCGGTGGGTTGTGGCGAGGATAGTAGTTTATATTGTACCCCCTCCATATATTCTTCTGCGATTGCTGTGGATAAACTAAAGACAATCAAACTAAAAAACAGCATAATCCGGCGCGACATGGTAACTCCTCCTATTTTTTCGCTGTGAGCCTAGCGGAAAACGTAGTTTAAGACAATAAAAGTTTGATAACATTCCCTTTTACACAAGAACCATGTCAGGGTTAGCGGGAGCCAAAAATGACCTCAGAAAAACTCAATTTAGTAGAATTTTTAAATCAGCAGTACTTATGTGAATCATTAACTGTCAAGGAAGTGCAAACCCTGCTTGATTACACTGATGTGGTGGAGTTCAAAAAAGGCGATGTAATCGCCGATATCGGTGATGTTGGCGAAGCTTTATTTTTCGTGCTCGAAGGTGAAGCGGTTTTAATGCACGAAGACAATGGCGATGAAACAGAAGTTGGCCAAGTTCATAAAGGCGAGCTTGTCGGCGAAATGTCTTTTTTTGACCGACAACCACGCTCAGTTCGCTTACGCGCCGGTAATGGTAAAGCCAAGCTTTTAAAACTTACCCGCACTATGTATAGTCGTTTACGCGTAGAACATCCCTATATTGCGGTCAATTTACTCGAACATGCGATTGTCAGTCTTGATCATTTATTTCGTCGAGTCAGTTCTGATGTGGCCACTTTTTCACACTATCTATATGGCAAAGGCAAACACTAAAATAAAATGCGCGGAATTTATCAAAAAGCGCGTTTTACCCTCGCGGCGGCGAGTGATAAACAATTTCCCCTCGACGAGGGTTATGAAGTGGCGTTTGCCGGACGCTCTAATGCAGGAAAATCAAGTGTTATCAATGTCATAACTTCTCAGAAGTCGCTTGCCCGCACCAGCAAAACGCCAGGTCGTACCCAACAAATTATTTTTTTCGATTTGGATGAACAACGACGATTTGTCGATTTTCCGGGTTATGGTTATGCCAAAGTTGGTGTTTCAGTAAAAGACCAATGGCGCAAACTGATACAGAACTATTTTGATAAAAGACGCTGTCTTCGTGGTCTGATATTGGTCATGGATATTCGCCATCCATTAAAAGACGTTGACTGGCAAATGTTGGAATGGTGTATGACGACAAATACTCCTGTCGTCGTTCTTCTAAACAAGTCTGACAAGCTTGCTCATGGCGCCGCAAAAAACAGTTTGTTAAAAATCCAGGCTGAAATTAAAGAAGCTGGTGTTGGCAATTTCACAATTCAATTGTTCTCTGCTCTTAAAAAGACTGGGGCGGAACAATTACTCGAACAAATCGATACTTGGTTAGAAATCTAATTATTTATTGAAAGCCATAAATTAGATGGCCCCGGTTGGGCACCGGGGCCGAATAGAAACCCAACTCTGGGAAATTGGGCCGTCCAAACCCGCCCAGGGAGGGAGAGCGGGGAGTAGTTGTTTGCGCCTACTCACACAGTATGACTAAGCTATATAAGCATAGTTCAATATTAATTTATAGAAACAGAATAAATGATCAATTAATGGGCTTCATCCCAGTTTTGGCCTACACCGATATCTACTATCAGTGGCACATCCAATTTAGCAGCGGCTTCCATATGACTTTTTACACCCGTTTTTAGACTACCTAGCTCATTTTCCGGTACTTCAAATACCAACTCATCATGTACCTGCATAATCATTTTGCTTTGCATATGGGATGTGGATAGCCAAGCATGTATATCAATCATTGCCAATTTGATTATATCTGCAGCAGTACCCTGCATGGGGGCATTAATCGCTGTACGTTCTGCATATTGGCGCCGCATGCCGTTACTGGAATTAATATCAGGCAAATACAAACGTCTACCGAACAAGGTTTCTACATAACCTTGCTCTTTTGCTTGTTCTCTGGTTTTCTCCATATAGGTCTTAACACCGGGGTAGCGCTCAAAATAGTGATCCATGTATTGCTGAGCTTGGCCGCGTTCGATATCGAGTTGACGCGCCAAGCCAAAAGCTGACATGCCATAAATCAAACCAAAATTTATTGCCTTAGCATGACGTCGTTGTTCGCTGTTAACGTCTGCTGGTTCAACACCCAGTATTTCCGCAGCAGTAGCGCGATGAATATCCTCACCAGCAGAAAATGCTTTAACCAGGCTTTGGTCTGCAGATAAATGCGCCATTATTCGCAACTCAATTTGTGAATAGTCAGCGGCAACAATGACTCTATTTTCAGGTGCAATAAAAGCTTGGCGAATACGGCGACCCGCTTCCGTGCGCACGGGAATATTTTGCAAATTCGGATCAGAAGAGGACAGACGACCAGTAGCAGCTACAGCCTGATGATAGGAAGTATGTACCCGACCAGTTTTTTCATTGATCTGTAAAGGTAGTTTATCTGTGTAGGTCGATTTAAGTTTACTTAGACCACGATGTTCCAGAATTTTGGCGGGTAATTCATAGTCCTGAGCCAATTCCTGCAAAACATTTTCTGCAGTGGAAGGTTGACCTTTTGGTGTTTTTTTTAAAACTGGCAAATTTTGTTTTTCAAAAAGTATTTCTTGAATTTGTTTTGGCGAGGCCAAATTAAAACTTTGTCCAGCGAGGGTAAAAGCTTCTTGCTCAATTTCATCAATGCGTTTAGCAAGCTGTTCACTTTGTTTATTAAGAAATTGTCCATTGACTAATACACCATTTCGTTCGATGCTAGACAGCACTGGAACTAAAGGCATTTCAATTTTCTCAAACACTTCGATTAGAGACGCTGTCTTTGATAATTCGCACCACAACACCTCATGTAAGCGCAAAGTGACATCAGCATCTTCAGCTGCATATTCAGCTGCAGTTTCAATATCGATTTGATTAAATGTAATTTGTTTTACACCTTTTCCTGCAATATCTTCAAAGTGAATAGTTTTGTGTGCTAAATACTTTAATGAAAGCGAATCCATATCATGGCGAGTAGCTACACTATCAATCACATATGATTCAAGCATGGTATCGAAAGCAACACCTTTTAAGCTTATATCGTAATTTGCTAAAACACTCATGTCATATTTTAAATTCTGCCCAATCTTGGCAATTTTATCATTTTCCAAGATTGGCTTTAATTGTGAAAGAATGTCATCTCGTTCTAATTGTTTTGGCACGTTTTCATAATCGTGGGCTAACGGAATATAACACGCGGCATGATCCACGAAGGCTACTGCGATACCTACAATTTCTGCCTCAATATAATTTAGACTCGTCGTTTCCAAATCAAACACAAAAACATCGGCAAGTTTTAGTTTTTCGATCCACTGATGCCATTGTTTTTCGCTCAATATGGTTTCATACTGACTTGTATCTATAACATTCGTAGTTTTTGTTGATTTTTCGTTTTGATTGGTCTTGCCTACGAGTTCAGCCAACCAAGATTTAAACTCGTATTGTTTAAAAAATTCGACAAGCGTATCTTTGTTAGGTGCTTTGAGTTTGAAATCAGCAGCTTTTAAATTTAAATCTACATCGCATTTTATGGTCACTAAAGTGCGTGACAATTCCAATATTGGTAAATTGTTTCGTAAATTTTCACCGACTTTGCCTTTAATCTCCTCGGCATGGGAAATAACTCCGTCCAAATCGCCGTAAGTCTCCAACCATTTCACCGCTGTTTTTGGCCCTACTTTTGGAATTCCGGGAATATTATCTGAGGTATCACCAATCAACGCTAAATAATCGATAATTCGGTCAGGCGGCACACCGAATTTTTCTTTAACTCCATTACTATCCATTAAGGTTTCAGTCATTGTGTTGATTAACGTTACATGTTCATCAACAAGTTGTGCCAAATCCTTGTCACCGGTGGAAATAATCACATTTTGTTTTCTCTCACTGGCTTGACTAGCCAAGGTTCCAATAACATCATCGGCTTCAACCCCCGGTGTTACGATAAGCGGTAAACCCATCGCTTCGAGAATCTCATGCAGCGGCATAATTTGTGCTCGAAGATCTTCAGGCATGGGTGGTCGGTGGGCTTTATATTCAGTGTACAAATCATTACGAAAAGTTTTACCTTTAGCGTCAAATACCATGACGATATCCGCATCCGGGTAGTCTCGCATGAGACGCTTTACCATATTAACTACACCAAAAATAGCACCCGTATGTTCACCTTGGCTATTGGTAAAATTTGGCATGGCGTGATAAGCGCGAAACAAATAAGATGAACCGTCAACAAGTATAAGTAGGCTGTGTTGCATTGTTATATTCCATAAGTGGGAAACTAGTCTATTTAGTAATCGAACCTAAGACAGGAAAGGACTCTCATGAGCGATCGCAATAAATTATCGCATCCTAGTTTAAATCCGATAAATGATTCCATGCTCACGCGTGAATCATGGAAAATATTCCAAATCATGGCGGAGTTCGTTGAAGGTTTTGAACGTCTGGCGCAAATTAAACCTTCAGTCAGTATATTT
>JAOUJM010000022.1 GCA_029883265.1 Gammaproteobacteria bacterium | reverse complement strand
ATGCCTGAACTCGCACCAGTGATTAGAATGATTTTTGACATAGGCTATTTCGTCCTAATACTGACAAGGGAAATACTGATCAGGTTGTATATATTTTAAAATTTCCGCTTGGCAAAATGCCAGCAATTCTTTTTCGTCGTCGGGGCGATAGGCCACCAGGGATTTATCAGATTGCATTCCTGCTGATAACAAAGGCTCCTCCGGGTAAAGTTTCAGTATTTTTTCATGGAAATGTTTTGGCATGCGAAACCCTCCCAAACTGACCGAATGAATTTTTTCTATATCCAATGAAGTAAAGACCGTATGAAAAAATTCTTTATAAGTTAATTCATAATTTTCAAACAGTAACACTGGATCGAAGCGTAAACCAATAGGCCATCCTTTGGCTTGTAACTTTTGCATAGCACTAATTCTTTTCTGCAGGCTCGGCGTCTTGATTTCAAATGCTTGTACAATTTTTTCTGGCGATAAACTAAAAGCCACTATCACATTTGGCAGAACCGCTTGAATGTCGAGCAATTGCCGCACCTGTGTGCTTTTTGTGCGCAACTCTAAATAGGCCTGTGGATTTCGCGCAAACACGGGCAATATGAACTCAACAAATCGACTCACCGGCTCCAAGGCAAGACTATCACAATCATAACCTGAGAAAAAATACACAGAGTCTTGACCATGCTCAACAATTTTCCGCTCAATATCTGTGGCAAAATCTTCATAGTTGACGAACAAGACATAGTTAGCCGAACGATACATGCCTTGTAAAAAACAATAACGACAGTCATACAAACAATTCAACATATGAGAAAAATAAAAGTTATGCTTCCCACCAATGCCATAACCGGCTGGCGCTGGCAGCACAAACCCCTTGTGTTTTTGCGCCAGTATCAAACAAGGTAATTTTTTTTGTAGCCGAAAATTTTGTCCTGCCCGATTAAACACCTGACTATAGAATTCACACTCAAGTATGCGCGTACGCGGAAAACGCTTAATAATCGTTTGCACTCGATCACTACCAATACATGATTGCTCAACATAAATGGTTTCAATCATCAAATTGACCTAGCTGCAGAACCTGATCCGCCAGTTTTTGCGCTAACACCATCAAAACATCATTCGCCTTGCCACAGCCGCTCAGTTGTTCTAGCAGGATAGGTGACAATTTTTTCTGACTATTCATTCCTCGCAATAAACGTTTGAGTTGCTGTTTTTGCGCTTCACTAAATTTGAATTGATTTAACATCAACGACAGATATTGTGGCTCACTTATTTGAATTTCGTATTCAGCACATAACTGCTGCAGGCTTTGAATTATTTTTCGAATTTCACTAAAACTCGACAACAGCAACTCTTGTAAAAATTGTTTGCTCAATCCATCCCGCTCATTGGCTTGGGTGTCGGACACCACTTTAATACATTGAATCAGCTCTAGTGTGGTGAATTGTCTGGCCGCCGCATAAAAGCCATACGCTTCCATGTCTTGCAAACCACCTGCAACATAGGCCGCATTCGGCATATCCATGCTTTTGAGCATGGCACGACGACTACCTGTGGAAAAACTTATCACCGGATAGAAATCATCGACAAATATTTCGCTGGAAATTTTATCAATTAGAAAACAGTCGCCAATAGAAAAATCTTTTCCGCCCGCCGATCCAATATTAATATAGACCGATGCTTTTGCCGACAAAGCCGCCGCATAAGCACACGTAGTGGCCGCCGCTAGGTGACCGATACCGGATACCAGCACGCGCATAACCTGATTTTCATAAATCGCAAGACTATGTTCACGCACCCGTTTTAATTTGTAGAAATCAATAAACACCCGCGCCTCGCAATCCAATGCGCAGATTATATTTATCATACTAAATGAGCCTGTAATTGTTGTTGCAACTGAATATAAGGCTGCATAGCATCGGTGCGTCCGCGTTTCAAACCGCCGTGAATGAATATTTTTAGTTTTTTGTTAAGCATTTGTTGGCTTAATGTTCGATAGTTATCAGGTAGCTCAGATTGTTTCAGTAGCTTCTCTAAAGCACGTATGCGAAACCTATCCATACCCCAAAACTTGCCCGACAGCTGGTCTTCGTGGCCACCGTATTTTTTTATTAAGGTTTGATCCACATACAGTACGGGTTCATAAGCACACAAACGTAACCATAAATCATAATCTTCGCAAGCAGGCAACTGCTCGTCAAACAAACCGTATTTATCAAACAAACTATGATGCAAGAGACTAGCGGATGGTGAAATCGCACAAAGCGGCAAACATTTTTCAAATATCCAGCCACCATACTTACGATGCTTGTTCATGGCATTGACTCGTACGCCACGTCGAATCCATTGTTCGTCACTATGACATAATAGAAACTCAGGTGATCGCTGTAACGCGGCTAGTTGTGTTTCGATTTTTTCAGGCAGCCATTCATCATCGGAGTCTAACAAAGCAATCCATTCACCACTAGCTGCAGCAATACCCTGATTACGTGCGTGACTTACACCGTGATTCGCTTGTTGAATTAGACATACTTGGGGAAATCTTGATTTGATTAACTCGGCACTCGCATCGGTCGAGCCGTCGTCAATTACAATAATTTCCGCAACAGGAGATGTTTGCGCCATCACGGAGTTAATCGCTCGCGGTAGAACTCTGCTGCGATTATAACTGGGAATAATAACTGAAACCGAAGGATGCACGTTTAAATTTGGTTTTTTCTTAATACGGCATGATAAGGTGATGATCGAGTTTTATCGTGATCATGCATGCGATATTGCACAAAATCTTCGCGCTTATGAAAATGCATAAATGGATTACCTTCAACTTGCTCAGCCATGGTTGATAGTTCATGCTCAGCGTAATGATGACCCGGACATATGACGGTTTGACTCGGCATATCTTTTTCCAACTTGCGCAAAGTGTCATACATAACGTTTGGATCACCACCGTCGAGATCGCAACGACCACAGCCAAATACAAATAAAGTATCACCCGTGATCAATTGCTCACCCACGTGATAACATGCAGAGCCAGGCGTGTGTCCCGGGGTATGAAGAATTTCGATCTCAGTTTCACCAAGTTTGATAATGTCTCCGCCGTGATGGGCCGTTGAGGCATCCTGGTAATGCCCCCAGAACTTTGCTTCTGCCTTGAGCAAATGCACTTGTGCATCGTAATCTTTTAGCACTTCATCGATCCCATTAATATGATCAAAATGACTGTGTGTTAATAAAACATCAGTGATTTGCACATCTTTTTCTTGTGCTAGTTTAATAATTTCAGAAACCTGCCAGGCAGGATCAACCACAGCAGCGCGTTTGCTTTTTTTATCGGTGATGAGGTAGACCAGGTTTTCCATTGGCCCCAATTCGAGAAATCGAATGTCAAAACTTGATGCATCACTCATATTCGTCTCCTGGTTTTAGGTCTAACAGCAGAATTGTTTGTAAATTTGCCGCAACTTAGGCGCAGCAATACTAGCTTCATCTGCAAAAGCCAATGCACGTTTTAAACGCGCAGGCGCCGAACGTCCCATACATTGATGCACAAGATCACCATTAATGCCTTCCTCAAATCCTTGCATTAAGGCTACACGATTATTTTGTTTTGCCGTGAGAAAGTCTTGAATATCCATAACTTCGTTGCCCACTAATTCTGCAAGCCCCTGATGTGCACCTAATAAACCTTGCACATTTCCACCACATTCCAAACCTGCGATATTGGTGGTGAGGATATAAACATTTTTTCGCACGAGTTCGAATAGTAATTCCTCTTCGCTATTCAACATACGCGCATCAATGCCAATGCTTTGCAAACTATCAACTAAAATCAACGCTTTTGGCCCGTATGCTGGACTGGCAATCAATACTTTTGCATCCTGACCCGGTTTTTTCTCGAACCATACAGAAATCACTGTTGGATTTTCAATACTATGCGATTGCCAATCACGTGGTAATAATTCATTTTGCAGCAAGCCTAATTTGTCCCGCCATGCCGCTGGAATCGAAGTTAGCGTTGCATGCAAATCCGCTTCGCCTACGGCGACCAGGACAAGCTCAGGTTCAGGATAAGCTTGTGCCTGCTCGGCAATGTTCATCGCCCGATTGATCGGATATACCGGATAACCTGCACGCAAAAAACCACGGGCAAATACCCCACCCATTTCTCCTGTACCGATAATAACGATTGGTTTTGTCATTCATCTCACCCTTTGTTAACGGGGCAATATTATGCGGCAGATGCCAGCAGGGCGCAAACCCACATCTCAGTAATAGGGTTTTAAACTCAAAACCTATGAATACCCGTATTTTATCTAACACCCGAATGCTCAAAGATTGAATTAGTCGAAACCAGGAAACTATAAAGTAAGCTATCTTATGAACACTCTACAAAATCTTGTTACGCATCCAATAAGAATGTTCACTGTTTCAACAGCGACTTTTAGCTCTATACCTCATCGATCAACTTTTCAAGATACTGTTTTACTCACTGGTGAACAATCCTATTTTGCATTTCACAACCCTTGCTTCATCGGCTTACAAAAAGAGCTATAAAAAAACACATCATCAAACAGCATCTCAACATTTTTTTGCGACTTTTTAAGAGCTTAATGAAATACAGGCGATAATATAGTGACAAAGCGGCCATACATTGACGGCCAAAATTTATATTAAAAAAAAGGGTGGCCTGGCGACCACCCTAAAAGAGAGCTTAAGCGTTCCCCTAGCGAACCGTGATGGTTCGAGTAGGAGGCGTGGGATCACTCAAACTCTTGGTGTCTGTAACAATGAGTTTAATGACATATACCCCAGATTTGTCGAATCTTACAATACCTGGGTTCTGACGGGTAGTGTTTGGTACCACTCCGTCCATATCCCAACGGTAGCTGACGCCATCTCCATCGGGATCACTTGCCGAACCACGAAAATCCACGCTTTCGCCACGATTAAGCGTGATATCACGGCTAGGACTGCTAATTTGCCCGTTGGGTGCACGATTACCGCCATTACCACCATCATTAACGGTTACGGTAATTTCCGCCGGTGTCGCATCGACGATGCGTTGATCATCCCATACGGTTAGACGAATCGTATACACGCCGGCTTGGTCAAACAAGACACTACCTGGATTCTGTAACGAGGTCGCGGGGCGTACACTACCGAAATCCCAACGAAAAGTAAATGGTCCGTTACCATCAGGATCGGTTGCATTGCCTTGAAAAACAATGCTTTGACCAATACTTATAGTTTGATTTGTCGACGGTGAAATGATCGCATTAGGCGCGCTATTTGATTGCGGTTGATCCTGTACCGTGATGATCACAAAAGCTGGGGTATCATCAGCTAGACCTAAGGCATCGACGGCGCGCACCATGACATAATAAATACCCGGCTGTGTAAAACTTACCTCACCCGGTGTTTGACCAATGCTATTAGGCGCGACGCCGGCAAAATCCCAATAAAAACGTAAGGGCAAATGGTTTTCAGGATCACTACCTGCCGCATTGAAATAAACACTATTGCCTGTGGCTATGGTTTGACTTTGGGTGGGCGAAATCAACCATGTCTCGGGCGGATTGTTATTACTAGTCGGACTTTTCACGCTAATAATGCGCTCAGCTGGGGTTAAATCTGATAGTCCTTGTGCATCGGTTACCGTTAAGCGTATACGATACGTACCGACTTCATCGAAAGTAACATTGCCGGGTGATTTAACATTTGAGTTAGGCACTGCACCTGCAAAATCCCAGCGATAGCTTATTAAGCCATTCAAACCATCCGGATCATTACCTGAACCATCGAAATACACGGTCTCACCAACCGTAATCGACATATGCTCTCTCGGCGAAACAATACTGCCATTGGGTCGTTGCGCATTTGCTGGTGGTTGGTCCGTGGGCAAGACTTGCACAATTATTTCAGCAGGTATGGGGTCACTTAATCCTACAGCATCGGTTACGGTAAAACGTATACGATAAGTGCCTGGATTATTGAACACCACGTTACCCGGATTAAGCACGGTAAAGTTTGGTGCAGCGCCATCCATATTCCAGAAATAACGTAACGGGAAATCATTATCGGGATCGTTGGCATTTGCACTGAAATTCAAACTTTGTCCCGCATCAATCGTTTGATTAGTGGAGGGCGAAGTAATGGTGCCATTCGGCGCATTCATATCGACGGCTACCCCGCGCACAGTAATCAAACGCTCTGCCGGTGTAGGATCAGCTAGTCCTTGTGAATCACGCACCAGCATACGGATGCGATATACACCCGGAATATTGAATCGCACATTGCCTGGATTCTGCTGATTACTATTGCTTGCAGCGCCATTCATATCCCAATTAAAACTCAAAGGTAAATTACCATCCGGATCACTACCCGTCGCACGTAAATCTAAACTATCACCTGCATAAATCGTTACATCTGAGGTTGGGGTAACAATAGCTCCAGTCGGCGCTTGATTTAGATTTTGTGGATTGCTCACACTAATGACCACCGAATCAGGTGTTGGGTCTTGCAAACCAAATTCATCACTAACAATAAACCGCACAGTGAAGGTGCCAACTTGATTAAAACTCACCGAGCCAGGATCACGAGCGTTTGAATTTGGCAACGCGCCATCGTAGTCCCATAAATAAGTCATATTGTCGCCATCAGGATCGGTTGCACGTGCAGTGAAATTAACCGTGGCGCCAAGCTCGATCATTAGATTTCCACTCGGAGTACGAATAGTCCCATTGGGTGGATTATTGGAATTATTACCGGTTACCGTTACCACAACTTCAGCCGGTGTTGGGTCGGCGAGACCTAGGTTATCGGTCACATGCAATCTCACGCGATAAGTACCAGGATTATTAAACACAACAAAACCAGGATTTTGCGCCGCTGAATTAGGTGCTGCTCCAGCAAAATTCCAATGATAACGAATAGGTGTGTCATTATCTGGATCGATAGCGCTGCCGGTAAATAACACGCCATTACCCGCCGTAACGCTGACTGCACCACTCGGTAAAACAATACGTCCATTTGGCGGATTATTTGCGTTTGGTTGATTTACTACATTGACGGTGACCGTGGCAGGTGTGGGATCGGCTTGCCCCAAATTATCACTAGCGGTAAACCGAACCTGATAGGTACCGACTTGATTAAAGCTAATACTACCCGGATTACGCGAGCTCGAACTGCGACCATCACCAAAAGTCCATAAATAACTCATGGCCTGACCTTCGGGATCAATACCAGTGCCGCTAAAACTCAAACTACTGCCAAGCACAATGACACGATCACCCGATGGATTATCAATGCGAGAATCCGGCGGTAAGTTTCCTTGCACCGTACCTACAGTGATCACACGTTCGGCGGGTGTGGGATCGGCCACGCCAAAACGATTGCGAACATTTAACCGAACCCGATAGGTTCCAGAGTTATTAAATGTGATATTGCCTGGTTTTTGTCCAATAAAATTACTGCGCGCATTATCAAAATCCCATTCGTAGGTGTAAGGACTGTTATCCGAATCATCACGCACGGTCGCAGTAAAATATACTGACTCGCCACGATTAATAGAAACATTGCTGCCCGGCGCCACGATACGTCCCTCAGGTGCGTTACCCACGGGTTGTTGGTCACGTACGGTGATAATGCGAATATCCGGTGTAGCGTCAGCAAGATTACGGTTATCACTTACGGTTAAGCTCACTGCATAAGTACCAGGATTTGGAAAGCGAATATTGCCAGGATTTTGTTGACTGGAATTTGCAATCACACCATTAAAATTCCAAAAATAACGTAAGGGTAAATCACCATCCGGATCACTGCCGGTCGAGGTGAAATTCACTGTTTGATTGGCATCAATAGTGACATTATTTAATGGCGATGTAATTTGCCCGTTGGGTGGTGAATTACTATTACTCGCTTGCTGCACCGTAATCGTTCGCAATGCCGGTGTTGCGTCGGAATTGCCCAAGCTATCTGTTGCCGTTACTCTCACCACATAGGTGCCAACACGATTGAATGCGACATAACCTGGACTTTGCAGATTTGAATTTACAGCACCGCCATTAAAATCCCAGCGGTAGCTTATCGGTAAATCGTTTTCCGGATCAGTAGCAGTAGCAACAAAATAAACCGACTCACCTACATTAATTACACGATCAGCACTCGGTGCAACCATTGTAGTATCGGGAGCTTGATTCACTTGTCCGCCTAATACAGTAACAGTGCGTACCGCAGGTGTAAGATCAAGCAATCCAATGCTATCGGTGACGGTTAATGCAATACGATAAACCCCTGCACGATCAAAACGCACATTACCAGGCGACTGACTGGACGAATTATTTGCGCCTCCATCCATATCCCAAAAATAGCTTAAAGGCGTATTACTATCAGGACTACTTCCGGTTGCGGTAAAAAATAAACGTTCACCTGCATTAATCGTAACATCAGTACCGGGGGAGACAATGCGCCCATTCGGTGGTGCCCCCGTGGGTCGATTATTTGAAACAGTAATCGTACGAATCTCTGGCGAAGGATCGGCAGCACCCAAGCTATCTATTACCGTCATGCTAACGGCATAAGTACCAGCACGTTCAAAAATAATATTGCCCGGATTTGCACCAATAAAATTAGGCGCCGCTCCTGCAAAATGCCAAATATAACGCAACGGTAAATTGCCATCGATATCACTACCCGAGGCACTAAACGAAATCGAAGACCCTGCTTCAATACTTCGATCGCCTCGAGGACTATCGATACGGCCACTCGGTGGAGTATTTGATGACTGCACACTACGTACTTGAACAATTCGCACTTGCGGTGTCGGATCGGATAAACCCAAAGCATCCGTCACGGTTAAACTAATTTGATAAGTGCCAACTTTGCTAAATGTAATATTGCCGGGATTCTGGTTGGTTGTGTTTGGCATCACACCATCAAGATTCCAACGATAACTCAAAGGTTGATTGTTATCAGGATCACTTCCACTGCCACTAAAGGCAATGGTTTGTCCCACATTAATTATTTGGTGCGTCGTCGGTAAAATTATTTGACCTTCCGGTGGCAGATTACCCGTTGGTGCGTTTGATTTTTGCACCACGATACGACGTACGGCAGGCGATGGATCTTGCAGGCCTAAACTATCCTGTACACTGAGTTGTATATAATACGTACCCGCTTGATTGAATACCACACGTCCAGCATTTTGACTGGTGACATTAACCCAGGCACCATCAAAATTCCAAAAATATGCTAAGGGGTAATCATTATCCGGGTCAGAACCATTGGCGCTAAAAAATAATTCAGTGCCTTCTTGAATGGTCATATCCGATGCGGGAGAAATAATATTGCCGTTCGGCGCCTCATTATCATTATTAACCGCACGCACAACTACACGCCGAGTCGCGGGCGTTGGATCAGCGAGTCCAGTAGAATCGCTCACAGTCAATTTAACAAGGAAATCACCGGGCTGATTAAACGTTACATTACCTGGGTTCTGACCATTCGACACCGGAACCGCGCCATCATAAAACCAAGCATAACTCAGTGGTGTATCGCCATTGGGATCACTTCCGGTTCCAATAAAATTTAGAACATCACCTTGATTAATCACCACATCAGTGGTCGGACTAATAATTGTGCCATTGGGCGCTTGATTAAAATTATTGCCACCACTCACGGTAATCGTGACTTGTGCGGGTGTTGAATCTTGCAGGCCAAGACTATCACTCACGATTAAACGAATTTGATAGGTACCGGCTTGATTGAACACCACATTGCCCGGATTTTGTGTTGCAAAATTTGGCACTGCACCGTCCATATCCCAAAAATAGGATAAGGGTGTATTACGATCAGCATCACTGCCACTTCCACTTAAATTTAAACTGTCACCCACACGAATCGACATATTCTGTGCCGGCGAAATAATTTGTCCATTCGGTGATTGATTAGTCACGCCCACACCAGTAACTACGATGGTACGTTCAACCACGTTGCTTGAGCTTAAACCCAAACTATCGGTGACTGATAAACGCACTCGATAAACCCCGGCGTGTGGAAAAATTATTTCACCTGGGTTTTGAGCTTGGCTATTAGGGATTATGCCATCGAAGCTCCATAGATAGCTCAAAGGCGTATTATTATCTGCGTCAGTCCCTCGACCTTGAAAAATAACTGACTGACCTTCGCTAATTGTACGATTACCAATAGGCGCGACAATTTCTGCGACCGGCGCTTGATTCACCGGATTTCGATGCGTACCCGCTACTATTGCATCTGTGCCATCAGCGATATTTTCATCTTCATTTGATGGCGCACAAGCAGATAAAAAGAATAATGAAAAAAGAATATTAAAAACCCAGCCACGATTGAGCTGGACGATGTGCATCATTGCCATGAGTGTTCCCTCACCTTGCACGATGTCGCTGTCAACGACATCCCACGTGTGTAAACACGTCCATCCCAAACTCCGTGGATGGAGCGCATATTTATTAGCGGACACTCATTAGCTTGGTGGTGTTAGACCACTGGTAGGTGGCAGGTACGACAAAAAATACAATTAAGACAAAAAAGATTATGAATTTATTAAATAGATTTTTTTACTATGACACCCCGTCAAACTTTTGGCGAGTCCCGCTCCCCAAGTACTCTAGTTTATAAATTAGTCATTGACCTTATAGTGAGAAAAGATAGTCGACAGCTGTCAGGCTTGCAAGGGTTAGTAAGTACTTTATCGCAAAAAAAAGGGGCAGCCTAAGACTGCCCCCTGATCCATCATTGGAACCGTACTACTGCACGGTGATCGTCCTTGTCGCATAATCAGAAACCAATTCTTGCGAGGTACCCTCATTTACAACCACGCGTAAACGAATTTCATAAACACCGCTCTTGGTAAAGACTACATTGCCCGGATTTTGCAATTGCCAGTTATTCGACAAGCCGTAAAAATCCCAGTAGTACTTAACTGTACCCGTCGCTGCTGTACCACTTGCACTACCTGAAAAGTTCAAGCTTGCGCCTACGTTAATGGTTTGGTTTGATACCGGTTGGTCAATAACCGCAACCAAGTTGCCTGAAACCGGCGGATTATTATTTGGCGGATTGTTATTCGCCTGAGTTCCCGCAACAATTATCGTTCGTGTATCAGCCGTGCTATCTACCGCACCAGTGCTGTCGATGACATTCAAACGCACCGTGTAAGTTCCCGCTTTAGTAAACGTTACATTGCCTGGACGTGAAGTCTGTCCAGCCGAATTGATTGTTTGAATCACCGAAGGCGAAGCCGTGTCAAAGTCCCACGCCAATGTTAATGGATAATTATTATCCGTATCCGTGGCTGAAGCTTCGAACACAATCGTGTCACCCAATGAAATGGTTTGCGTACCTGTGTTGACAGGTTGGCTAATTTGACCATTTGGTGCTTGATTGCTAATTGTCGTATTACCTTGAACACGAATGGTGCGAGTCGCAGGATAAGAACTGCGTACACCCGACTCGTCAATCACATTCAGAGATACAGTAAACGTCCCTGGCTTATTGAAAAGCACATTACCGGGGAATTGTTCATCACTGTCTGCCGCTGCGCCGGAAAATGTCCAATAATATTGAATAAGGGCGTCCGTGCCATCGGGGTCCGTGCCCGTTCCCTGAAAACTAATCGACGTCCCTTGATTAATATTAATCGTGCCGTTGACCTGACTATTATCATGGCTAGTCGTGATTGTCGCAGTCGGTGGCTGACTGTTAACGCCGCTAGACGTTACAGTAATAGTGCGCATTTCTGGTTTTGGGTCGACTGCATTATTGCTGTCACGCATTTCCAGTTTTACCGTATAGACACCAGGCTGATTAAAGGTAACCAGTCCTGGCGTCGCTCCGGTACGCGAAGCCGGTGCACCAAAAGTGTTGCCATTAATATCGGTGAACGCCCAAGTGTAAGTCACACCCGTACCATTATCCGGATCCGAACCATTAGCATAAAAGTTAATGCTATCACCGCTTGAAATCATTACATCGGTTAGTGGTGTTTGAATGGCTCCCTTAGGCGCTTGATTCACATTTCCAATGTTTTGCACAGTAATACGACGAGTTTGTAAACTCGACGCACGTCCTGCGTTATCCTTCACAAACAAGGTCACATCATAAGTACCGGCTCGACTGAAAATCACATTGCCTGGTGCAGAGGTAAATGCATCCTCACGTGCACCCGCAAAATCCCAAATAAACTGAGCAGTATTAGTAATGACTTGACCGGTTGAACTGGTTGCTGTCGCACTAAAGTTCAAGCTGTCGCCAACACTAATGGTTTGATTATTCAAGTTAGGCGTATTGATCGTTGCCATTGGCGAACCCTGCTGACCGGTATTTTGTAATACACGGATAATGCGAGTTTCAGGCGACGGATCACTATAACCCTGGCTATTGCGCACGGTCATACGTACCCGATAAACACCGGCTTGATTAAAAGTTACCATACCTGGGTTCTGAACGTTGCTATCTGGCGCGGCATCATCAAAATCCCACATATAGATTAGATTGGCGACACCACCATTGGCATCAACACCACTAGCGCGGAAATCTAAAGACTGGCCTACTTGAATAGTCTGCTCCACTTGTGATGGCAATGTGACCGTACCATTTGGCGAGAAATCACCAATAGTCGCATTACCTGTGCCATTACCAGTACCAGGATTACCCGTCGTATTACCAACAATAACCACCCGTACCGCTGGTTCAGCCGATGCCAAGCCTAAGCTGTCAAATACAGTTAAGGTCACAAGATAAGTACCCGGTGTATTAAATTGAGCAATCGCAGTTTGCTGTACGCTAACCGGCGCGCCCGCAGAGAAATCCCAACGATAAGTTAGCGGGGTGTGATTATCATAATCACTACCGAAACCACTGAAATTAACCACGCCACCAGGATTTACTCGAATAATCGTTTCTGTTGGCGAAGTAATACTGGCGATTGGCGCTTGATTTGTCGTAGGAACATTTGGATTTCCAGTACCTTGGGTGACTTGCACAATGCGCACGTCAGGTACTGAAGCTCGTCCCCAAGCATCCACTGCAATTAAACGAACCGAATAAGTGCCAGGCGTATAGAACACAACATTACCTGGATTTTGCACAGTTGTATTATTCGAACCACCATCAAAATCCCAGACATAACTTAAGGGTTGGTTGCCAATATCACCCGCGTTATAACCGGTCGCGCTAAAATAAACCGATTGTCCTGCGGAAATAGTTTGTGATGAAACTGGACTAACAATACTTGCGGTTGGACGATTAACTGCCACATTGTCGCTTACAATAACCACCATCGTCGCAGGGGTTAAATCACGATTACCAAAACTATCACTCACGGTTAAGGTTACGCGGAATACACCTGGGTTATTAAAGTTAACCGTTGGATTTTGTGCCAACGAATTAGGCACTGCGCCATCAAATGTCCAGAAATAATTAAGAGCTGCGTTATTTTGATTAATCGCTCCACCTTGGAAGGTAATGCTAGCAGGCAAGATAGCTTGTACTGTGCCATCAGCATTTTGTATAACACCAGAGCCGGGAATAACATTGATAGTGCCTTCTAAGAAATTCTGTGTTCCACCGGGAACGTTACCGACGGGGGGAATAGCACTACAGTTAATCGAACTATTTCGTACCGACAATGTGCTGGATTGAGCATAGCCAGTAAACTGGTCAACTACGGTCGCAGTGACTGAGCAAGGGGGTACAAACAAGTCATAAACCGATAGTTTCCAAATACCTACAGAGTTGGCAACAGCGGAACCAAGCACAGTACCGTTAACTGCATCGCGAATAGTCACAAGCTGATTTAAGTCTGCGCCGTAACCTTTTACTTTTAATTTATTATCACTAATATCCCATTTCGCTGATTTAATGATTAATGGCGATGTATTCACGGCAGAGACGAGACAATTGCTCGGCGCTTTACGAACATTAAACGGACGACCAACACCATCGGAGGTTGATACCACTACCTGACAAGGTACGGCAAAAGGGCTTAAATCGACTCGTAAGGTGCGATTGCTACTAGATCGGTCGTCATCATCGTCATCATCATCGGAGTTACGTACGCGAACTTGGTTACCACCAAGATTGACATTAGCAATCAACTGATTGGTTCCTGCAGCGCGAATGACAACATTATTACTGCGACTACGCTCACTCAGACGTACGATAAGTTGGTTATCATCATCATCCCAACTAACCGTGGCAAGATTTCTTACTCGACCGTTATCGTCGTCAACCGCCAATGAAAAATCACTATTATTAAAGTCTTCTTGGTCGGGCACACCGCCAATACAAGCCGTTAACAATAACGCCAAGAGCACTACTGCTAGTGACTTGAACTTTATTGACGATTCCTTATTCCCTACGGAAAAGGCCTTAGTGTTCATTCGAACCCCCTATGCTTCATTACCCAGCTTAAGTCAGGCTAAATTAGTTAGCACCAACTCCTCGGTCTTGTTTTAACAAGCGTAAAGAGGGAACGGTACGCTGGCGAGTGCCAGCTAAGAACTCGGTGTGAAACCGATAGAGGAAAATATTATTGAGCGAAGCGCCAGACTGTTGCCTGATCGTATACTTCATCACCCCTCCTATTCTTAGGCTTATACGTATCCCCACGTGCCCAAGAATGTCCTTCCCGCTCCGACAGTGCTTTTAAAACTTTTGTTACACTATCTAGATCACAACTAGGTTGTGTTTTAACCCCGTAACAAACAAAATGTATATATCTATGCTTAAACGCCTCAAGGTGTAAAGCAGCGACAGTTACTCATTCATTGTTTGTTATTTGGTGTTATTTCCCTCGCACGTCCAAATTTCTCATTGGTGTTGTTGTTTACTTGTGCTTGATGCTAACAGTAGAAATTCTATCTTAAGTCAAGCTGAACTATTTTAAGTTAGATGAATAACTGAACCTAATACGGTTTTTTTTATCAAAATCATTAAAACCAAGCACACTTCTTGGTCAATAAAAAAGTTTTACAAAACAAATAGCAAGCTTTACGGCTGGCAATGATTTTGCCCTATAGATATGAAAAGTATGGTCGAAAGATAATTAGACGGAACTCGGACCTAGAAAGAATCACAAAATATGGATAGCGCCAAAAAAGGTAAGGACTTACAAACCTTATGGAGAAACTCAGCTTTTGCCGGAAGCAATGCTGCCTACCTAGAAGATCTTTATGAAGACTTCTTGAGCGACCCCGGTTCTGTTTCCGAATATTGGCAGGAACAGTTTCAACAATTGCACACCGAAGGCGAACAAAGTCACCGCACGATTCGAGACAACCTGCGTGGTATCGCACACATACAACGCCCCAGCGCCACGGTTACTACAGGCAGTCATGATTTCCACTATCAGCGCAAACAAGTTCGAGTTATGCAGTTAATCAATGCCTACCGATTTCGCGGACATCTCAAAGCACAAATCAATCCGCTTGAAGACAGGCGCCCGTTTTGGCCACTACCACGTTATGAATTATCCGATCAGGACCTAGATACGATTTTTGAAACGGGCACTTTGATTGGCGTTGAAAAAACCAGTTTGCGAAATATCATCGACATTCTTAACAAAACCTATTGCCATTCAGTCGGTAGTGAGTATATGCATATCAGCAATGCCACGGAAAAACGTTGGATTCAACACCGATTAGAAAAAGACCGTTGCACCCCCCAGTTTTCCAGTGAACGTAAACTCGCATTACTAAAAAGCCTTACCGCAGCAGAAGGCTTGGAACGTTATTTACACACGAAGTATGTTGGACAAAAACGTTTTTCTTTGGAAGGCGCAGAAGCCCTTATACCCATGCTCGACGAAATCATTCAACGCGGCGGCAAAAGCAAAGTCAAAGAAATTGCCATCGGCATGGCCCATCGTGGACGCTTAAACGTTTTAGTTAACATCATGGGTAAAACACCCACGGAATTATTTTCTGAATTCGAAGGTACCGCACAAACCAATGCAAATCGCTCCGGTGATGTGAAATACCATCAAGGGTTTTCATCCAATGTGAAAACCTCAGACGGTCCCATCCATGTCGCCTTATCGTTTAATCCCTCGCATTTGGAAATTGTCGGCCCCGTCGTCGAAGGCTCCGTTCGCGCTCGCCAGGATAGACGTGGTGATAAAAAAGGTAATGACGTCATTCCAGTCATTATCCATGGTGATGCCGCATTTGCCGGGCAAGGCGTGGTTATGGAAACCTTTAACATGTCTCAATCCCGAGGTTATTCTACCAAAGGCACTGTACATATTGTTATCAATAACCAAATTGGTTTTACCACCAGTAATCAACGCGATGCGCGCTCAACCTTATATTGTACCGATGTTGCAAAAATGGTGAATGCACCTATCTTGCACGTGAATGGCGATGATCCAGAAGCGGTTATTTTTGTTACCCAATTGGCACTCGACTATCGTATGAATTTTCATAAAGACGTGGTTATCGATTTAGTTTGTTATCGTCGACACGGTCATAACGAGGCCGATGAACCCTGGGCAACCCAACCGCTGATGTATAAAACCATAAAAGCAAAGCCCACCACTCGTGCGCTTTATGCACAGCAATTAGTGGATGAACATCTAATTCCAGGTGACGCCGATAAAGATTTGGTTAATGAATACCGAACCTGCCTCGAATTGGGCGAAAGCGTGGTTGACAATATTTATGAACGCAAGAAATTTCAATATGCCTATGCGCGAGAATGGACGCCCTATTTAGGCCACACCTATGACAGTGATATCAACACCGGCGTCGATCTCAATTTACTACGCCAGTTGGGTGAAAAAATCACTCACATTCCCGAGCGGGTATCCTTGCATACTAGCGTGAAAAAGATTTATCAAAATCGTCGTGACATGCTTGCCGGAAAAAAACCTGTAGATTGGGGATGCGCAGAGACACTCGCGTATGCCAGCCTGCTTAATGAACAATTTAATGTTCGTTTAACCGGCCAAGATACGGGCCGCGGTACTTTTTTTCATCGCCATGTCGCATTACACGATCAGAACGATGGCAAAGTTTATATTCCATTGCGCAAGCTTGGGCCTGATCATGGCACCTTTCTAGTGATTAATTCTTTATTATCAGAAGAAGCCGTACTCGCCTTTGAATACGGTTACGCCTCGACTGACCCTCGCACACTTAATATTTGGGAAGCTCAATTTGGTGATTTTGCTAATACTGCGCAAGTGGTTGTCGATCAATTCATTAGCGCAGGCGAACAAAAATGGGAGCGTCTATGTGGATTAGTTATGTTGTTACCGCACGGTTATGAAGGCCAGGGCCCAGAACATTCATCGGCTCGTGTCGAACGTTACTTACAACTTTGCGCTGAGCATAATGTGCAAGTCTGCATGCCAACCAGCGCTGCGCAAATTTTTCATTTGTTACGCCGTCAAATGTTAATGGCTTGTCGTAAACCATTAATCGTAATGACGCCTAAAAGTTTATTGCGCCACAAGTTAGCTAGTTGCGATTTAGAAAGTTTGACACGAGGACAATTCCAAGAAATTATTCCTGAGATTGATGAACTCGATGATGAGCGCATCAAACGTGTCGTCATGTGTAGCGGCAAAATCTATTATGATTTATTGGAAAAACGTCGCGAGAGAGAACGTAACGATGTTGCCATTATTCGCATGGAACAACTCTACCCCTTTCCTGACAAAGCCATGGCTAAACAATTAAATCGTTATATTAATGCGAAAGAATTTATTTGGTGTCAGGAAGAGCCAAAAAATCAAGGCTCTTGGTTTACCAGTCAGCATCATGTGCGTGCATTGCTGGGAAAACAGCATTATTTGGAATACGCCGGCCGACCATTCTCTGCTGCACCAGCGGTTGGCAATATGGCGAAACATGTTCAACAATTAACACAGCTGATCGAGAAAGCACTCGGCCCAGCATAGCAAGGATAGGCTTATGACGGTTGAAGTAAAAGTTCCCGTATTCCCTGAATCGGTAAACGACGGGATCATTGTCAATTGGAATAAAAAAGCGGGTGACCCGGTGGAGCGCGATGAAATTATCGCAGATATAGAAACCGATAAAGTCGTTTTTGAAATTCCGGCGCCGAGTAATGGCGTCATACTGGAAGTATTGCAAGCCGAAGGTGCTACGGTGGTTAGCGAACAAGTCATCGCAAAAATAGATGAAACCGCAATTGCAGAATCCCCAGTCCCAGATGCTACGAAGACCGAAGCGCATTCATCGGCGGCAAACGAAACACCAGCGGTCACAAGCAATGCCGAAACAAAAATTAATCCTGCGGCGGCCAAACTCATGGCCGAAAATAATATGGACCGCAATCAAGTCCGCGGCAGTGGTCGCGATGGTCGAATTTTAAAAGAAGACGTATTAGCTGCCGCTAGCAACATTGACGAAACTCAACCTAACCATAGCGCACCAACACAACTACCCACCGGTGCTCGCCCGGAAAAACGTGTCGCTATGACTCGCTTACGCACACGAATTGCCGAGCGTTTGGTTGAAGCACAACAAACAGCCGCAATATTGACTACTTTTAACGAAATCAATATGCAACCGGTTATGGACATTCGAAATCGGTATAAAGAGGAATTCGAGAAAAAACACGAAGCACGATTAGGTTTTATGTCATTTTTTGTAAAAGCCACAGTGGAAGCCTTGAGCTTATTCCCCGCCGTGAATGCATCGATTGATAATAATGATATTGTTTACCACGGTTATTTTGATATCGGTATTGCCGTCGGTTCCCCACGAGGACTGGTAGTACCGATTTTACGCGATGCCAATCAAATGAGTATCGCTCAAATCGAAAAACAAATTGCCGAATATGGCCAAAAAGCCAAAGATGGCAAACTCTCCATGGAAGAAATCACCGGCGGTACGTTTTCAATTACCAACGGCGGTGTTTTCGGTTCGCTTATGTCAACACCCATATTAAATCCTCCACAAAGTGCGATTTTAGGTATGCATAAAGTGCAACAACGACCCATGGTGGAGGATGGTGAAATTGTTATTCGACCGATGATGTATGTTGCCTTATCGTATGACCATCGAATCATTGACGGGCGGGAGGCGGTACAATTTCTTGTCGCAATTAAAAACTTCATCGAAGACCCCAGCCGTTTGTTACTCAATGTCTAAGCGGAATACTCAAGGATGTGAATATGTTTGATGTATTAGTCATTGGCGCTGGACCGGGAGGCTACGTAGCCGCCATTCGCGCTGCCCAACTCGGTTTGCAAGTCGCATGTGTCGACGCATGGTGCGACGAAAACAAACAACCATCGCCTGGTGGCACTTGTTTAAACGTGGGCTGCATACCATCAAAAGCTTTGATCGAATCTTCTGAACTTTATCACAAAGCGCAGCACGAATTTACTATGCATGGTATTCATTTCGAGCAGGTCAAAGTGGATTTACATAAAATGCTAGCGCGAAAAGATCAAGTCGTGCGCGAATTAACTCAAGGCGTTAGCGCCTTATTTGCAGCAAACAAAATTAAATTTTTTCATGGACATGCCAGTTTTCTGCAACAACATCAAGTTAAAGTCACGAGTATCAACGGCAATTCATCGGAGTTACTTGAAGCTAAAAATATTATTATCGCCACCGGCTCGACGCCCAGTCCACTTGCCAGCGTGCCATTCGATCATCAGCATATTGTCGATTCCACTGGCGCGTTGGCTTTCACTGAAGTCCCAAAACGTTTAGGCATTATTGGCGCCGGCGTTATCGCATTAGAACTCGGCAGTGTTTGGCAGCGACTAGGTGCTGAAGTTACACTTTACAAAACCCGCCCAGGCTTACTGCCCGAAGCAGACGAAAGCATTGCCAAAGAAGCGACAAAATATTTTCAACAACAAGGCCTACAATTCAAAACTGGTGTCAACATTAAAGAAGTGAAAGTTATCGATGGCGAATGCGATTTACGTTTTGAAATGAATAATCAAGAACAATTGGACCGCCATGATAAAATCATCGTTGCCATTGGCCGTAGACCCAATACAGAAAATTTATTTAAAAATGATATTGGCGTTCAGCTTGATGCCAAAGGATTTATCCAAGTCGATGAGTTTTGCCAAACCCAAGTGAATACGATTTTCGCAATTGGCGATGTCGTTCGTGGGCCTATGCTGGCCCATAAAGCAGAAGAAGAAGGCGTTATGGTCGCAGAACGCATTGCCGGCGAACACGCACTCGCTGTTTTAAAAACCGTACCGGCAGTCATTTACACCGATCCAGAAATCGCTTGGGTTGGCCAGACTGAACAGCAACTTAAACAAGCGAATATCCCCTATCGGGTCGGCAGCTTCCCGTTTAATGCTAACGGACGTGCCCGTGCGATTAATAACACCAAAGGTTTGATTAAAATTTTGGCCCACGAACACACTGACCGGATTCTTGGCGTGCACATGATTGGACCACAAGTATCCGAACTCATTGCGCAGGCAAAAATCGCTATGGATTTTCAAGCTAGCAGCGAAGATTTATGTTTAACCATGTTCGCTCACCCGACACTCTCAGAAGCTTTTCACGAAGCAGCGTTTAGTGTGCAGGGTCGCGCCATTCATGCAGTGCAAAAGAAAGCCCGCTAGACTGGGCGAGTAGTGGCCAAACATGGTATAAATAGCGGCCGCTAGACGGTTGAAACGGAGACAATATGAATCTGCACGAATATCAAGCTAAACAACTATTTTCTCGCTATGGCCTAGCCGTGCCTAAACATGAAGTCATTAGCGAGCCAAACGCACTTAATGCAGCGCTCGACACAGTACATGATAAACGCTGGATATTAAAAGCCCAAGTTCATGCCGGTGGACGCGGCAAGGCTGGCGGTGTCAAACTCGTCGATAATAAACAGCAAGCAGCCGAGCTAGTGCAACAATGGTTGGGTTCAAACCTAGTCACATTTCAAACCGATCAACATGGACAGCCTATACATCAAGTATTGGTCGAAGAACCTTGCGATATTGAAACTGAACTTTATCTCGGCGCCGTCATTGATCGTTCCTTGGGACGTGTAGTTATTATGGCATCCAGCGAAGGTGGTATGGATATCGAAAAAGTAGCAGCCGAAACACCTGAGAAAATATTAAAAACAGCCGTGCATCCACTCGTGGGATTACAAGCCTACCAAGCACGCAAACTGGGCTTTGCATTAGGTTTAAACAACGATCAAATTAAACAACTCGCTAAACTATTGAGTGGTTTAGCGCGAATGTTTGTCGAACAAGATTTGAGTTTGGTCGAAATCAATCCATTAGTTGTCACCAAAGATGGTAATTTACTTTGCTTGGATGGAAAAATAAATATTGACGATAGCGCTTTATTTCGTCATCCCGACCTAGCACAATTACGCGATATCACACAAGAAGACGAACGTGAAGTTAAAGCCAAAGAATGGGATTTAAATTATATTGCGCTTGATGGTGATATAGGCTGCATGGTCAATGGCGCCGGTCTGGCTATGGCCACCATGGATTTAATCAAACTTCACGGCGGCAGCCCTGCCAATTTTCTCGACGTAGGCGGGACTGCAACTAAAGAACGTGTCGCCGAGGCATTTAAAATTATTTTGTCCGACAGCAATGTGAAAGCCGTGTTAGTTAATATTTTTGGTGGCATTGTTCGTTGCGACATGATTGCAGAAGGTATTGTCGGCGCCGTGGAAGAAGTAGGCATTCAGATTCCCGTCGTCGTACGTTTGGAAGGCAATCAAGCCGAGAAAGGTCGCGAAATTCTCAACCATAGTGGGTTAAAAATTGTTGCCGCTGCCGGATTAAACGAAGCAGCACACAAAGCAGTTGAAGCCTTAGGAGCCGCCTCATGAGTGTATTAGTCAATAAAAATACTAAAGTCATTTGTCAGGGCTTTACCGGCAAACAAGGAACGTTTCACTCCGAACAGGCCGTGGCCTATGGCACACAAATGGTTGGCGGCGTTACACCTGGTAAAGGTGGACAAACTCATTTGGATTTACCTGTGTTCAATACCGTGCACGACGCAGTTGAAACGACTGGCGCAAACGCAAGCGTCATTTATGTACCTGCGCCGTTTTGCAAAGACGCCATTCTTGAGGCTGTGGATGCTGGTATTGAATTAATTGTATGTATTACCGAAGGCATACCTGCCATGGATATGCTTGAGGTACGTTTAGTCATGGAAGAAACTGCGTCGCGCTTAATTGGCCCCAATTGCCCCGGCATTATCACCCCCGGCGAGTGTAAAATAGGCATTATGCCAGGCGCCATACATTTGCCAGGAAAAATTGGAATTGTTTCACGCTCAGGAACATTAACTTATGAAGCGGTAAAACAGACCACCGATTTAGGTTATGGGCAATCCACTTGCATCGGCATTGGTGGTGATCCCATTCCCGGCACTAATTTTATTGACTGCTTAAAATTATTTGAAGCTGACCCCAAAACCGAAGCTATTTTAATGGTTGGTGAAATTGGTGGTAATGCCGAGGAAGAAGCTGCGGAGTACATAAAAAATGATGTCAATAAACCTGTGGTCGCTTATATCGCTGGTGTCACTGCACCCAAAGGCAAACGCATGGGTCACGCAGGTGCCATTATTGCCGGCGGCAAAGGTACAGCCGCCGAGAAATTTGCGGCACTGAACGATGCCGGCGTCGCCACAACCGAATCACCGGCAGAACTTGGTAGTACTCTGCAATCGATTATTGGCTAATTAGCGACGATAGCTTTCATAACAATCTGCCACCCATTGTATCGTGGGTGAGGTTCGGTATACTTGCTGAATTTCTTTCAACGCTTCAGGAAAATATTTTTCACCGTAGGCTTGCAACTCATAGCCCCATAACATAGGTGACAACAAACTACATACCGCCATATCCGCACGACTGAATTGATCGCCCGCCAAAAAACGATGCGTTTGTAAATGTGTGGCAATTTTTTCCAGCGCATCGCTTATTTGTTGTTTTGCTTGTACGGCATTTTCACAATTGATTTGCATTGTCGAGCGCATAATTTTACTCAAACGCTTATAGGCTAGATTTAAGAATAACGCGCCATACCAAGGCCCTGGTTTTGCAAGAAATCCAATTAATTTTGATTTTTCGTCCAGTAAATAAAAATAAAGAAGCAAACGCAATGGCACACCTATTTCTGTTTCGGCGAATTTCTCCCATTGACGCGCTTGTTGTGCTTCATCCGCTGCACTTGGTGTTAATGAGTTTTCCGTACTTAACTCATCGAGATAGTCGATGATTCTATCCGAGCCTTGGATATATTGATGATTATGATGCAATACAGGCACATAAGTTTTTTTTGCAATTTTCCTCACTTGCGAGATATGTGGCCCTGGTACTAAATTTTTAACTTTAAACTTCACGCCCTTATAATCCAGAGTCCAGCGTGCTTTTTCACAATAATGTGAACGTACAAATTGATATAAAACCGCATCAGGCATACCTGTCTCCCTTTGACTCACTTGCAAATTAAAAGTGACCATGGCTTTTATAATCCAGTCGCTTGCAATTTGCAAGTGAGTAAGTCATATTATTCTTTTGTGAGCGATTGCATGAATAAAAAACGATCTTCCTGCCCCGTTACCAACAGCTTGGATATTCTTGGTGATAAGTGGACCTTAATCGTCGTGCGCGATTTATTGTTGCGTCGTCAGGCGAGCTATAGCGAGCTTTGCCAGTCACCCGAACAAATCCCTACCAATATTTTATCTGATCGGCTAAAGCGCTTGGAAAAACATAAAATTGTGCAGCGGGATTTATATCAAAACAAACCCAAACGTTATCATTATCGCCTTACGGACAAAGGCGAGGATTTAAAACCGGTGATGTTAGCACTGGTTAAATGGGGCTTAAAACATTTAAAAGGAACAGAAATACTATTAAGTAACACCGATAAAATAAAATCATAATCGACACATGCTAATGCGCTTACTCAGGCATTAAACGCTGCACTAAGGGCATACGTTCATTGGCAAAATGCCGCAATTCCTCATTTAAGCTTGCATCATCCAGCGCTCTAAGATAGGCGTTATGCGCTCCGCGCCAATTTTTAATTGCCTCAAGTGAAATAGCATGACCCAACCACACTTTGCCGCTAAATGGTTGTTTCGCTAGCGCTGAACGAAATGTTAAATTGGCTTTATAGTGAAAACCATGGCGCTGGTATAGGGTTGCAAGAAACGCCAAATAGTCAGCATTTTTCAATTGATTCGATGGCCGGGTCTCCAATAATGCCAACGCTTCTGTGTCAGCACCTTGCTCAACCAGAATTCGCGCCCGCCATAATAAAAACGTTTCATTATTTCTATCTAAAGTGTTACCGGTTTCCAGCAATGATAAAGCCTCGACCCAACGACCACTTTCAAGCTGCAAACCTGCCAAGCTTATTCTCGCCGCTTCATGACTCGGCCGTGTTTGTAACACTTTTTCAAAAATATTCTCTGCTTCGGCAATTCGACCTTGTTGTGTATACGCCCGCGCCTTCTCAAATAACACTTGCGCTTGCAGTACTGCGCTTTGTGGCTGAGTCTGTTTATGTATCGATGCTTTAGATTTCGTTTGGGCGATTGGTTTGCTTACACTACGCTTCTTTTTATTAGTGCTAGCAACTTTTTGCGGATCTTGTTTAGCCATAACTGGTTTGTTTGCTGGCAAGATAATCGACGGAGCGACTTCAACAGGTTTATCGATATTAATCGCTGGCGCAGTTTTCAGCGGCCTAGTTTGAGCAATGATAGGCTCCTCAAACACTTGCTTTTCTATATCTAAAATAGTCGACTCCGGTTGTTGTACAGGCTTTTTATCATGCTTGGGTTCAGGACTCACCTCCTTGATTTTGGGAGATGCCTCTAGCGGCATGGATTGATGTGGAAAAACTTCACGCACAACCTTATTCTTATCAGGCGGTCTATCAATGTGCGCCACTTGAGCTTGATCATTATTGCCGGTGACCAGTACGAGCGCGACGATTGTTAACAAAACACCGCCGACAAAAATACCCGCCATTTTTGCCACAAAAACATGATAAGGATCACGAATAAAATGTGAAACAGCCGGATGCATATTATCAAGCAATGACGGCTTTGCGACGGCAACTCCATCGGCTTGTCGTTCCTGTTTTTCCAAACCTGCTAATAATTTATTAACTAAACTCATAGACGTTTACAACCACCAAAAACCATTGGCAATTTGTGCAGCAATGTAGGTTGCAATCGATGCGGCGATCAGGAAAAAGAAATAGCGCCTATAAAACCCAGATTTATTTTGTTTCGTCTGGGATACTCTCAAACTATCCGTATCTTCAATCGCTTCATACACATGTTTTTGCAATACGCTGCGACTACTATCAGCATAGGCTGAAATCATTGCCTTGTGCGCCAATATATTTAGAATTCGTGGCACCCCATGACTGGCCAGGTAAAGTCGACGCATTGCCAACGGATGAAAAATTCTCGAGCCCCGATGTCCCGCCACGTTGAGGCGATGCGTAATATAATCTTCGGATTCTGCTTTATTCAATGTCGCCAACACACCACTAAAACTAATTCGCTGTCTCAATTGACGCACACTACTATGCTCAAGCTTACGATCCAGCTCAGGCTGCGCGAACAATACCAACTGCAACAATTTTCGTTTTGGCGTTTCTAGATTGCTCAATAATCGCAACACTTCCATTGTGATCAAGGGCATGGCGTGCGCCTCATCCAAGCACACCACCACGGTCTTTTTTGTTTCTGCATAGGTGTTAATTAGAAAATGAGTAAGCTGTTTTAGTAACTCATATTGATTGCTATTATGTTGATATTGAATCCCGAGTTCATCGGCAATCGCATAAAGCAGCGTCATTGGTTCCATGTAAGGATTGGGAATATAAGCCGTAACATAATACGGTTCAAGCATATTCAAAAACGTACGACATAACAAAGTTTTGCCTACACCCACCTCGCCCGTAATTTTAATAAATCCCTCACCACTGCGCACCGCGAATAGTAGTTTATTCAATGCATCTTGCGCCGATGCATGTTGAAAAAAATACTCAGGATCTGGCGTCAGGGAAAACGGCAAGGCATTTAAATGAAAAAATCCGGCATATAATAACGATTCATCAACAACTTCCTGAGAAAAACTCACATCATGACGCGTGGCATTGCCAATAGCTAAAGCGGATTGTGTCATTGTCTCACCAAACTATTAATCGTATCGAAGTGACGCTGACTTTCACCAGCCATTTGTGGCCATGGATCACCATTAACCGCCACCACCGTTGGTTTTAGCAAAATCACTAATTCTTTTTTAATTCGGCTCATGCGCTTGTGTTTAAATAAATAACCTAAATACGGAATCTGTCCCAACAAAGGAATCGATGCACTCTCATCACTCACGGCTTCTTTCATTAAACCACCAATAACAACGACTTGACCTGTTTGTGCTCGCACCACATTATCAGACTCCTGAACCACACTAAACGCTAAAGGAATTGAAAAACTTTGGTCACCAATAACAAAACTCTTTTCTTTCTGTGAAACTTCGCTAATGGTTGGATGCATATGCAATATAATATTATTCATTGCATCAATTTGCGGTGTCACATCTAATGCGATACCAGAGAAAAACGGCGTCAAATCAATGCTAGGCGTTTGTGTAGTGGTCGCACCCGAAGTGCTAGTCGAGCTAGACACGCCCGTGACAAAATATTCATCACCGCCCACCTTGATCACTGCTTTTTGATTATTTAAGGTGGATACTCTAGGGCTAGACAGCACTTGCACTTTTCCTTGAGTTTCCAACACTTCGGCAAAACTTGAAAATTCATTTATTTTTAAAGCGACACTAAAGATTCCACCAAATGCTGTGGCTGTTGAATTGCTAATCTGACTAGTGGCAAGATTTGCAGTATTACCTGCGATTCCACTGACTCCACCATTGGCAGGCAAAGATCCTCCAGCAACTTGACTAGTGCGCAAACTAAAACCATTCGCTGATAATAAATTACTCCAGTTAATACCCGCTTGAAAACTATCATTCAATTCCACTTCTAGAATCTTCGCCTCCAACACTACTTGACGGTTTAAGGTGTTTTGCGTCATTCCCAAAAACTCATCTATCAAACGCAATTCGGTCGGCAATGCCCGCACTACCACCAGACTTGCTTGCGGATTGGTTATCACCGCACGCCCACCTTCTTTGCCGACTAATGCGATTAAATTCTCCTGTAATTGTTTCCAGAAGTTACTTTCCGATTCGGTTTGTAATTGAATGCCATTGGGTGCACTGCCATTTTCATTGTTCACTAATCCACTGGAAGTAACGCGCAAGTCTGACTGCCCTTTTCGCTGCAAACTTAAGTAATTCACCGGATAAACCCGCGTTTGCAAACCACTACCCAGCACATAATAGCGTTGTCCTCTGATTTCATATTCGTAACCATAAACATCTCGTAAGGTGCGCATCGCTTCATCCAACGTGGTGTTTTTTAGTTGCAGGCTGACTTGGCCACTTACATCGGGATGCAATACTAAACTACTGCCGGCACCTTCAAATAAGTTCAAATACACTTGACGCACATCGGCATCAACCGCATTAAAGTCAAAGCGTTTGGGCAAAACAGCTTGAGATTGTTGCGCTTGCCTATGCAAACGAATCGGCGGCAATAACGCACGTTGCACTTGAGGCGGCACGGCTAACTCCGCCTGTTTTTGCTGTTCACCGGCTTCAGCGATAGTGCTTGATATGGTTTGTTGTAAATCCTTTTCGCCTTTGGCCACAGGCATTAATTCACATGCAGACAGAGTCATGCAACAACATGTAATAAGCAATAGACGCTTTATGACCACGTTAGTTGTTTTCCTTTATTGGGCGTAACATATTTCCACTATTCAGACGTATAATTCCTTTTTGTCCACGCCGCCGATATTCAACTTCATTCGCTCGAATACGAATTATTTTCATACCGTCCACATCCTCTCCTTCACGCACAGCTTGACCATTAATGACAGCTACACGCTCGTTTACCGAGATGCGTGTCATGGTTAAAACGCCCGTTTTTTTTGACGCATTAGATTTTTCTACTTCTGGAGACTGCGCCGGTTTGGCTATCGATACAAATGGACGGGTTGGATCAGGCAAATTCAATCGTGGCTGCGCAGCAAGATTGGCTGCCGCCAGGAGCAAAAACCCACTGTTTACTAAAAATAGCCGTACCATTTTAGTGTAATGCAAGCCTTATGCCGCCAAAATCTAGGGCTATAATCTATTCGCACAACGACTTACTTACTAATTCGCATCCAATCAGCTTGCGTGCTCAAGGTGTAAAGCTCTAGTGTGACTTGATTGACGGGGTATTTTTCATTGGACAAACTAAAGGATTGCCAAAAAACTTGCGTAGGAAATTGTTCCAGTTGATGCAAATAACGGTACAGACTTCTATATGAGCCTTGCAAGATCACACGCATGCTATGACGATATAAACCATCTTCGTTTGAATTTGGGTTTGCCTGTTTCGGCACTTGTTCATTCATTTGAGCGGGAGATGCTTGACTCAGCACCACGGGCGGAAGATTTTCCATAGAGACAATACTCACACCCGGCACTTGACTCAGTAATTGTTTAAGCAGATCAAATACAGCTTCTGCACCAACCAAGCGTTGTGTTTTATCCAATATGGACTGCTCTATGCTTTTTATTTCTTCACTAGTTCGTCTTATCGCTTTTTCCTTTGGATCAATCAAAGCATCACTATCACCTTTTTTTAATTTGTTTAATTGCACATGTTTGGTTTTTAGTTCTTGTTCTAGTTTTTTGATCACTCCCTGCAATTGATTAAGCTCATCCCTCTGGGGCGTATAAACCAGCATATCAAGCATTGCATAAAATAAAACTAACAGACCTAAAAAATACAATATTCGTTTGCGAGGTGGCACTTGCTCAAATTTTTCCATCCACGGATGTAAAGAACTGTTAGTTTCTACTTGCATAACTCACTCTTTTTGCGCAAAAATTTCAAGGCGACCAGTGGTATTCGAGCTGACCAATTCAAAACTGTAAATCACTGGAACTTCAGCTTCTTTACCCAGCACTACACTATCTATTTTGAATTGATTAAACTGTGTTTGTTCAAATAATTGAGTTTTCGCTAGTGATTGCATAAAACGAGTAATCAACCCTGGAGAACTCGCTTGCCCAGCAAGCCAAACAGCACCATTTTCCGCCCGAATTTCTATTTGATTCAACCATAAACCGCGTGGCGCCCGCTGCCCAAACACCAATAAATAAGGCGCAAAACCACTAAAACTTGCTTCGTATTCATCACCAAACTCTGTCAACATTTTTTGTTTGGCATTGCGTATATTATTCAATTCTACTAGTTCTTTTTCCAGTTTTACGTGATCAATTTTTTCCGCTTGTACGTTGCTAATTTTTTTAATCTCAGCATCAACTGTTTTCACACTTTCCGTCAGCGATTGTTCTTTAGCACTAGCCACCACAATCTGCTCTGCCTGCCAGTTATAATAGAAAACAAATACTGAGAGCAATATTGCTCCGTAGTAGGCAAACATTCGTAAGGATAGCCAATCGGTTTTCGGCAAGAATTCCTGTCGAAAGAAATTGATCTGCTGCTTCATGATCCATCCACCCATAACCGCAACCCTGCACCAATGGCCATAATGCTCAAAGCTTGCTGCGGCAGCGACATAGGCTCAGTTTTCCAACTCAAGCGGTCACTCAAATCGAGTATTGCCACATCAATGAACAGATTGCTTTTTACATAGTCAACAAATCCTGGTATTTGCACCTGCAAGGGTAAAATATATAATGCTTTCACCGGCGCCTGATGTAAATTCGCGCTGTAAAAATCCAACGAACGCTGGATTTCAATGACTATGCGCTCATAGTGTTGCATCATATTTTCTTTGTCGGAAAGCTTGTCTAAACCAATATCAAAACGCCGAGTCATATACAGCATACCAAGCTTGCTAATGGTCAATAGGCAAGAATGCATAGAAAATGAAATTAAGGCCACACCGTGGTGCTCTTGCTCACACAATGTTGCCAAGTTGCGTTGCGCTAATTCGGGAACATCAATAAAAGCCAACTTCAGTTTGCTGGTACTAAAAATTTCCACCAGACTTTGCACGTCAATTTTTTTTGCGGCCAACACGTAAATCGCTTGATCCTGATCTTTACTAGACACATCTTCAGGGAAGGGAATCGAATCTACCACGACCGACTCGGGCTCCCAATCGAATAAATCATTTACCTGCCACTGCAAAGCTTCATTTAAATTTTCAAGAGGAACGGGGGGTGCTTCGGTTTGTTTAATTTGATAACTATCTTGCGCTAATAATGTGCTTAAACATGCATTTTTAAGCGAATGATCTTTGGCCAATTGCCCTAGTAGATCTTGCAAAACACCGCTCACCGGATCTAAGGTACGGTAGTCCCAAAATTCGACACTGGGGAGTGCTTCTTCAAGCGAGATTTTAATACAAGATATAGCTTCGTCATGCAATACCACAGAAACGAGTACAGTGTTTTTTACCGTATTTTTTTTCAATAAACCCATAATACCCAAGCGTTGCTTGCCAGCTAAAAATCAAGTCATGGCAATAATGCAAGTTTTGGGCTGTTAGCGCTTAAAGCTCTTCCCAACCAAAAATAGTGGTACTACCTGCCCCTAGGGGCACAGCGATGCGGACATTATCGAAATAAATAAATGTATCGTTGCCACTCACTACATTTCCTCTCCACGTGCGAATTCTGGGCATTAAATCGAAACCCAGGCGTACTTCATCGTATTGCATATTCGGTGGTAAAGACACCAGGCCCTCCCATCGCTGCCAATTACCGCTTGAGCCGCCACCTCCACCCCAGGTAGGCGCAGAATTGTCGGTCCATACACGAATCACTTGGCCTTGAATGGAATCATAAAAATCCACATACATATTAAAATTGGCGCCTGATCCATTGCGCCCCGCTTTCATGAATCCCAGGGAAAATGTCATGTCTAAACCGTTAGCGCCCGTATCGATGGGTGGATTTACGCGGCGTCTATGATAACCAACATAGCCTTGGTCATTGGGATAAACGGCTGTTGCTTGTAAAGAACCGGAGGGCTCCAATGTAAACATACACACGGAGATGGGACAGTTCTCGCTATCCCAATCACTATTACCGCCGTTGTTTGCAGGTTGGATTACCGCTGGTATCCAATAGGTATCAAATTCATCCTGTGTAGGAAAAGGTTCAAATATGCCACGCTCACCAGTTGTTATGGCGATGTCGACCAAAATGCTTCGTTTTATATCACCCACCCAGGCTTCAGCCGTAACATAACAATGGGGTGCAATATTTTCCACCGCATCAATAATCGCGAAACGCATATTATCCACTTGGTAATATCCCGACACCGGGTCACGTGCCAAAGCCGAGCAAACCGTTCCACTACGAAAACGCTGCGTTGCGATTTCCACTGCGGCTTCGGCTGCAAATAATGCCTGAATATTTTTATCTAACGCATTACTATCACCGACCTGACTGCCGGAAGTTTCTAATAAGGACATCACGGCGGCCGACATCACCACCAGTAAGACTAAAACAATTACAATACTCACACCTTTTTGTTGTTTCATCATTGACGTGCTCGCATAGCTACTCGGGTGCGTTGGGTATATGCCACTTGATTTCGTTTCAAATTAATTTCAATTTGCACAAACGATATTTCATTTGCATTAAGCGCTGGTGTTAAACCGTCCATTTGAAAATAACTAAAACTAGCGGCTTGCACTGAGTCCACCAGGGTCGGTATAACTCCGGGTACGCTACTATAGGTAAGCGACATTAATGGTGGGTTGATAATTATGTCTACCGCAACACCATCACCTTTTGTGAACTGCAATCTATTTGCGCTCATAGTTGTAATATCATAGCCGCCGGTAATTGCTTGCATACTCATGACTTCGCGAGTAACTCGTTCCATAGCATAACGAAGGTTGGCTAACAACTGCACTGCTTGTGAATTAGATTCATAGGCGCGGAAACCACCGGTTAACAGACTTCCACTAACGCCTGCAAGCAAACCCACTATGGTGATCGTGATAACCATTTCCATGAGCGTGAATCCAGACTGACGTTTCTGTTGCATGATTCAATATTCCACAAAAAATGCACCGAGACTGACTGCCGTCGAATTATTCTTTTTTACGGTCACATCAACTTTCTTGCAACTAATGCCAACCGGGCATACCGGATAAACAGAATTGTCGGTTGTTGTGACAGTGACCGTACGAACAAAACCTGGAATCGCGGGCAAAACATCGCATATCGTATTATCAATCGAAACATAATTACTGGCATAGCGTCGCTGCACAATTGTATGCTCAATACATTCACGTGCCAGCTGCGCACCTGATTGCAAAGTTTCATTGACGGTGACAGTTTGCGCGGTTTGCACGAAATAAGGAAACAAGGTAAGAATTCCTGTGGATAGCAGCACAATAACTATCATTAATTCAATCAGGTTCACTCCATGTTGTTGCACGTTAAATAGCGTTCGCATTTTAATTTACAGCCTCAACAAACTGACAAAACCAGTGACAGGCGCGACTTCCACTTGCCAAACCGTAGAACCACCACGTAAGGTATAAGCTTCTGTCAAAGCAATTAAATTTTCAGTAACTGGATCAATCGGTCGACCCCAACCGTCAAAAGCCAGCTCTGCGCCTGACAATTTCACATTATTGCTAAAACTCACTTGAAACGGTTTGCGCGTGGTTGGGTCCAATAAAGGTGTTTGCGCGCAAATCGGAGTCGCATCTATATTCAAGCAAGTAGCACTATAACTATTCGCTAGTGGAACCAATTTAATTTTTTTGTTATTAAGCATGGCCAGCGCTTGTATGTGACGCACATCAATTAGAAACCGCTGGGCTTGAAACGGCGAAGATTTTTCAGAGGGACTAAATACCCGCACACCCACGGACGCAAATAATACACTCGAAATAATTACCACCATAACAACTTCAATCAATGTAAAACCAGATTGTGTTGGTAGTCGAGCTTTTTCAAAAATGTGACTTTTTACCCTCATCTATAAATTCCACCTAATAAAAAAGGCGGGGCACTTTCGTACTCCCGCCCAGATTATTCAGACTAATCTAAACTTATTGCAAATCAGCGATATCACAAACAACATCAGTAGCTGCCGCAGTAGCAACGGTACAATTTCCCGCACCGTCGTCTTTATAAGTTAACGCTGTGTACCAAGTGGTACCACCATCAGTAGACACTTGAACACCGGTTGCCGCCGCTTGTTTGTCAGTACCATCAGTACCACGCAAGGCATCAGCAATATCTTGCACACTGGGTGAACCTTGTTTATCAGCGAGCACTAGGGCGAAGGCAGAACCTACACCAGCTTTTGCGGCATTAAATGACGCGGTTTGCGCATCATCTTTTATGTTCACGAATTTAGGCACAGCGGTAGCTGCTAACACGCCTAATACAATAATTACCAAAACCAACTCGATTAGGGTAAAACCAGACTGCTGTTTTTTCATCAAAATAATCCTCACAAAAGTGACTGCTTTCACCCAAGGACGGTTGTCTCCGTGGCGCTAATCTCATTCCATTGATAACCATATTGAATGACTTTTTTATCGGCCTTTGTGATTGATTACCTGAAAAAATACTGCAGACTGCATAAGAAATGTGAAGTAGTTATCAGTGTTTTTGTGATCCAGGTCTTAGCAATTGGCAAACACCAAACAAATTGAGTTTCAGACTAAATCTTAATAACTAAGCTCGCATAGCATCCATCATGCCCCACATAGGTAAAAACACACCTAGCATCACAAGCATCACCAACCCACCAATAATCGCAATCATTATTGGCTCAATTGAAGCGCTGAGACCTTTGAGTTTGTAGGCCACATCACCTTCAAAATAATCAGCAATTTCATCTAGCAGCTCCTCCATTTGCCCGGTTTCTTCACCCACGGCGAGCATTTGGTTAACCATGTTTGGGAAAATACCTAAACGTTTTGCATTTACAGCAATTCCTTCACCACGCTCCACTCCCTGGCGTAAAGCGTCAAATTTACTTTTTAAATAGACATTATCCAAGGCGTTAGCTAACAGCGGAATACTTTGCACCACTGGTAAACCGGAACGAGAGGTAATAGAAAATCCTCGCGCAAATCGCGCCATGGCCGAGCCGTAAACGATTGGGCCCATAATAGGAATTCGAATTTTCCAGTGGTGCCAAAAGAATTTCCCTTGAGGAGAGGCAACAAATGATTTCCATGCAAATACACCACTAATCACAAATCCAATCACCACGTACCAATATGTCACCATAAAATCCGAAAAACTAATCAGTATTTGCGTCACAAACGGTAAGTCGGAACCCATTTGCGTGAACATGCTTTTAAATGCAGGAATAACAAAAATATTCAAAATCACAATTGCCGCAACTACTGCAAACATCACCATCATGGGATAGCGCGTTGCCGCTTTCACTTGATCGCGTGTTTCTTTTTCCTGATTTAAGTAATTCGACATTTGCAATAATACTTGAGGTAAATTGCCTGTGGATTCGCCCACACTCACCATATTGACATATAAATTTGAAAAATATTTTGGGTGTTTAGCCAGCGCAACCGTAAAATCATCGCCTGCTTCTAGTGATTCACATAACTGAGCAATTACTGCTTTGAACGTAGGATTCGATGCGGCTTCATTCAAACCATTCAAGGCTTGAGCAATCGGTACGCCAGCTTTTAATAAGGTATAAAGCTGGCGCGAGAAAAATGTAATATCTAAATGTGATACTTTTTTCTTGCCGAATTCCATTTTCAACAGCTCTGGTTTTAGCAGTGTTGTTTTTATAGGTTTGATCTCGATCGGAATAATTTGATTCTTACGTAATTGTTGCACCACTGCATTAACAGAGTTCGCCTGGATCTCACCACTAACCACACCCCGACCAGACTTGCGGCCTTTATAAGCGAACATAGCCATTATTCATCACCACTATAACTGGCGCGAAACACTTCTTCTAAGCTGGTTACACCCC
>JAOUJM010000463.1 GCA_029883265.1 Gammaproteobacteria bacterium | reverse complement strand
TTCAGGTAGCGCCGTCGATTCTATAAATCCAGAGAATATTCTTAGCGATGTCAACGGCGTGGCCATTACTAATATTTCTTCATTAACACCGGGTGCGGTTTATATCACTGCTTATGACAGCAGTAATAATATAACTATGACACTGCAAGACCCGATATATTTTACCCAAGGCAAAGTACTAAATATTTCTGCTCAAATTACACCTGATAGCGTTGTATTAGGTGATGTACTGACTTACAAAGTAATTATTCGTAATACCGAAACCAATGCAGTGACACCAGCCAATCTTTTAGTACAACTACCCAAAGCCTTCCGCTATATTTCAGGCACTGCACGATTGCAAGGTCAAGTCCATGCAGAACCTGTTATTTCGAGCGCGTTAAAATTTAACTTGGGCACAATCGACGGATTGATTGATAGCAATGGCAATGGTCAAGCAGATTCTGGTGAACAAGGGTATTACGAACTAACATTTAATACCGTCGTCGGCAGCAATGCGAATCCAGGCGAATACGCCACGCACATTAATGCCTTCGATGTCTGCGATGATTGTAGTATTTCCAATCAAGTCGAACAGTTTACACAAATTGAAAGCGATGTCTTATTTGAATTGGGCTCAATTGTGGGTAAGGTGTTTGATGATAAGAATGCGAATGGCGTGCAGGATAAGAATGAAAATGGTGTTGCTGGCGTTACCCTATTTTTGGATGATGGCACTTATGTTTTAAGCGATGATTATGGTCGTTATCACTTTAAAGCGGTCAAGCCTGGCCCTCATTTAATTAAAATCAATCGTTTTAATTTACCCGGTAACGCCAGCATTATTGGTCAAGATCAACAAATAGTGAATCTCACAGCAGGACTTTTAGCCAGTGCCAACTTTGGTATTAATCAATCGGGTGAAACCATTACAATTGGCCGCGATGCCATCTACGGTCTACAGGTGACCCGTAGCTCTAGTGAAAAACAAATTCTCATTAGCGGCAATGTGTCGTCCATGAATTTGTTAGTTGATGGACAACGCATTGCATTTCCTCGCAGTCGTGTTGTGCTGCAAAATGCGGGTGCATTGAGCACGATTGATGTTGGCATAGGCAGTCGTCAACAACAACATCGGTTTACCTTACAATCACAAGACCTGGCATCCATGTCATCTTGGTCGCTTATTATAAGCGAACACCCCGGTGAAATTGTACGTGCAATTTCTGGTCAGGGTGCAGCACCACGCGAAGTATTATGGGATGGAAAAAATGATAAGAATATATATGTTAAAGGTGGACGTGTTTATGCTTACCAATTAATTGCAGACTATACCGACGGACGCAAGGTCACTAGTGGTAAACGTTTGTTTAGTGTAAATAATACGGGTGAAAGTTTAGCACAATTTAACAAACAACATTTTGATAGCAATACTCAGTCATTGAATAGCACAGGCACGGCTCTTTTAAACCAAGCCATTGAAAGCATAAGTGCTAATCCGGATTCTAATTTATTCATTTCAATTGAACCAGGCCAAAACGACAATGCGAATACGCAAGAAATCATTCGTGCTCATGCCAATTTATTGCGCGATCAATTAGCAGCGATTGCTTCAATTAAAGGCCGCAATATCGTTCTTAGCACTAATACCACCAGTAAAGCACGCAGCGGTTTTATTGAATTGCAATTGATCCACGATCAAAACAATCAGCAATCTGAACTAAACGACCAATATCGTCGTCAACCGTCTGCCTTTGTCAACGGCCAAGAAATGAAGTTGGATCAATATGGTCGATTCAATACTCAGCTCGATCTTGGTGCGATGAGTGAACTTAATATCCAAATTATTAACCAAATTGACGAAAGCATTATTTCGCGTATTCCAGTACCAAAACTCAATCTCAATTTTCAGCCAGGCGTGAGTCATTACGTATTTGGTGAAAAATCTACAGATTTCGATGTTATAGAAACCCAAAACCATGAGTTAAACAATAAGGCTAGTATTATTGCACGGCAGATTATTCGTGGAGAAACCCAAGTTGACACCAAGATTGTGATTAATGGTGATACCATGACTATTGATGCTGATGGTAAATTCTCAAAATCCATTGGCTTAAACCTAGGTAAAAACGTAATTGGCTTAGAATCGACTTTAAACAATGGCAAAAAACGTTTGGTCAATTATTTCATCGACATTAGTGATCGTGATGCCAATCAGCAAGCCATTATCGCCAAACC
>JAOUJM010000462.1 GCA_029883265.1 Gammaproteobacteria bacterium | reverse complement strand
TGGCTGGTTGCGGACTGAAACCGGGGTCCATCGTCTGGTGAGAAAATCACCTTTTGATAGCGGCAATCGTCGTCATACGTCTTTTTGCTCGGTATTTGTCTCACCAGAAATCGATGACAACATTGAGATCGAGATCAACCCGGCTGATTTACGCACTGATACTTACCGGGCCAGTGGTGCCGGTGGTCAGCATGTTAACAAAACCGATTCCGCGGTGCGTATAACTCACGAGCCCTCGGGCATTGTGGTGCAATGTCAAAGTGAGCGTTCTCAGCATCAAAACCGCGATCAGGCGATGAAGATGTTGCGGGCGAAGCTCTACGAACAAGAAATGTTAAAACGCAGCCAGGAAAAACAAGCCATGGAAGACAACAAAGCCGACATTGGCTGGGGTAGCCAAATTCGGTCGTACGTATTGGACGATTCGCGGATTAAAGATTTGCGGACCAATGTGCAAACCAGCAATTGCCAGGCGGTGTTGGATGGCGATTTGGAAAAGTTTATTGAGGCGAGTTTGAAGGCGGGGCTTTAAGGCTAGTGGCTGATCACAAGAGTTTGCACTCGCGTATGAGACAGCTATTCAGTGTTTACTGCTGTAATACGCCGCAAGTACGTCCCTGTAGGCTAAGCAAAAACATCCCTGTTTTTGATTGTCACATCAGTAAACACTGAATAGCTGTCTTTGAATTAGGATGGTAATAGCCAGTATGTTTTTCAGGGTACGGTATGAGATTGATGGGGTACAATTTAAAACCATAACAAATTAGAACCATAACTAAGTTTTTAGAGATTCAATTAATTATGAGTGATAACAACGATTCGAAAATAGAAGACGAAAACAAGCTCATCGCCGAGCGCCGGGAAAAATTGGATTTTTTGCGAGAGAAGGGCAACGCTTTTCCGAATGCGTTTCGTCGCGAAGGCTATGCGCAGCGTCTGCAGGATCAATTTGGCGATCACAGCAAGGAAGAGTTAGAGCACTTAGCGCAAACTGTAAGTGTCGCCGGGCGAGTCATGGCCAAGCGGGGCCCATTTTTTGTACTGCAGGATATGACCGGACAAATTCAATTGTATGCCGATAAAACCGCTCAAAATACCATTAAAGAAAAATGGCAGACCTGGGATATAGGCGATATTGTCGGTGTATGTGGGGTATTGCATAAGTCTGGCAAGGGCGATTTGTATGTGAATTTAGATGATTATCACTTGTTGGTGAAATCGCTGCGCCCTTTGCCCGACAAGTATCATGGCCTGCAAGATACGGAAATGCGCTATCGACAACGCTATGTAGATTTGATTATTAATCCCGAGGTACGCGAGGTGTTTCGGATTCGCTCGCGCAGTATTGATTTTATTCGTCATTACTTAAACAAACACGATTTTATGGAAGTGGAAACACCGATGATGCAGGCGATTCCCGGCGGCGCCACGGCCAAACCCTTTGTTACTCACCATCACAGTCTCGATCAGGAAATGTTTTTGCGCATTGCCCCGGAGTTGTATTTAAAGCGTTTGGTGGTGGGCGGATTTGAACGTGTCTACGAAATCAACCGCAATTTCCGCAATGAGGGTTTGTCCAGCCGACACAATCCAGAATTCACGATGCTGGAATTTTATCAAGCCTATGCAACTTATCATGATTTAATGAATTTAACTGAAGACATGATTCGGAAATTGTGTGAAACCGTGTTGGGTCAGGCAAAAATCAACTATCAGGGCACGGATTACGACTTTGCTCAGCCGTTCCGCCGGATGACAGTATTTGAGTCCATTTTGCAGTTTAATCCCACAGTAAGCGCCGACCAGTTAAACGATATTGAGACGGCACGGCAACTAGCCGGGGAGCTTAAAATCCCAATAAAAGATTCCTATGGCCTTGGTAAGGTGCAAATCGAAATATTTGAAAAAACCGTCGAATGCAAACTTGATCAACCGACCTTTATTACTGAGTATCCCACCGAAGTGTCACCTTTGGCGCGACGAAATAATGACAACCCCTTCGTCACCGATCGCTTTGAATTCTTCGTTGGTGGACGGGAAATCGCCAATGGTTTTTCTGAGCTCAATGACCCGGAAGATCAAGCCGAACGCTTTCGCGCGCAAGTACTGGAAAAAGATGCCGGTGACGACGAGGCCATGCATTACGACGAGGATTATGTGCGTGCCTTGGAGCACGGCTTGCCTCCGACCGCGGGAGAGGGCATATGAATTGATCGTTT
>JAOUJM010000460.1 GCA_029883265.1 Gammaproteobacteria bacterium | reverse complement strand
CTTCTCACACTTCTCGTAAATTCCCCCATTGGGCGCAAGCAGCCAAACTCGTGATAGAAAACACCACTCAAACATGGGTTCACTCAATGCAAAATTTGCTACGAAGCTCGGCGGCACATACGGGAAGAAATTCAAAACACCTTCGATCGAATTTTTCGTTTGGAATTGTAATCTATTCAGCTGTGGTAATGTGTTTGTTTATAGATTGGGATGAACGCGTGTTGTGAATCCCAAAAGTAAAAGCAAGTAAGCTACAAAAAAAATCAAAGCAAGAGAAAACAAATAACGTCTTAAGAGATTTCCCTGTTCTTGGGAGCTATTTGCGCGTCTTCTGAAAAAAGTAACATTTAAATAATTACTTGGTGTTTTAATAGTCACTAGTGTGCAATAACGCCGTTGAAAAAACATAGTTGTTTACAAAAAGGTGTTATTTAGACCTTATTCACCAAAGGATACTCAAGTGAGATATGTTTGTATTTTGTTGCTTGGTCTTTATTTTCTATTCATTCTTTCGGGTTGCGCCATGACGCATTATAAAGCAAAAAAGTTTTATAATGATGGCTTGTATGAAGCATCGATTGCCAGCTATGAGCAATTATTAGTGCTTGATCCTGAGGACGTGAATGCTCACGCGGGACTGCGTCGGTCGCGTATTGCTTGGATCGCTCATTCATTATTAGAAGTGCGCTTCATGCGTATGGCTGGAAACTATCACGGTAGTATGGACTTATTGTTAGACATTTATAACAAAGAAAATCAATGGAAAGTTTTTCCAGTCGGTGCAGAAGCCTATACTCAGGAGGAAGAAACCCGTCATGCGCAAGACGCAGTAGCGTTATTGGTTTCGCAAAGTCTAAGTCAAAATTATCCGCTGAGAGCACAGAATAATTTAGCTAGTTATTCATCGTTTTTTCAAGGCGAAGAAGATAAATCCTTTTTTGATACATTGAAACAGCGTGTGTTTTTAGGCGCGCAAGCACATTGCGAGTATTACAAAACACAACTCAGTGCCTCGATGTATTATTTTTCCAAGTTCATAACTCAATATTGCAATGTGTGGTCACTAACGCCAGTCGATATGAGCGAGCAACTGATAGCGATGCAGCAGCAATTCTATTCAAGTGTATGGGTTGCCAATTCTGCTCAAGGTATGCCGGATCAGTTTGAGACTCGCGTGAAAAAAGCCTTCATGGATCAGCTAGAAAATACACCTTGGTATCATAACGAGGGACTAAAAAGTATTGATTTTACCCTAAGCGGCAGTTTCAACTACGAGCATAAAGAAGTGCCAAAAGATCTAACACATGCATACACGGTCTCCATCCCATATGAAGTGTCCTGGGTTGAAAAAAAAGAAGAACCAAGCGAGCCGAGTAAAGGTATTTGGGCATTTCTGGAAGTTGTCGTCGCTGTGGCTTCTATTTTCACAGACTCGGATCGGCGTGAAGTGGATAATGGTAATGGTACCATCACTGTTTATGAAACCCGTTATCGGCAAGAAACTCGGCATACCAGTTACCGTGCGACAGAACACACTGAGATATTTCAAACTAATCTAGCAATGAATGCAAAAATGCCCGCTAGTTATTTAGAGTTATCTGACGTTACAAATGATCGACATTCTTCGATTTCTCATGGCAACAACATGCCATCAGTAAACCTGTATCCTGAAGCAGTTAATCTTATTGGCCCGTCGGAATTTTTACAGCGCCGAATAAATGAGCAGGCAAAACAATTTCGTCAGCATTTAATCAATGATTGGGATAAGGCGTATTGCCAGGCCGAAGCCGATGCAGATGATTTCGAATTTCAGATTTTTGCATCAACCGAATCAGTTGAGCAAACTTTGCATAACATTGAGAATTTATTTCGATGCATGGAAATTAGAAACGAGAAATCTATCCCTGTTGAACTACAAAATTGGTTTAAAAGCCATATTGGAATGAACTATGAGCAAGCACGCCTACTTATGGAAAATAGAAAACCAAAAGAAGAATAATTTTATAAAAATAGAAAGCCTTGATCGTAACATCATTTTAGTTTGAAAATTAAACAATCTTTGCTGGCGAAATCATTTGCGCAGTGACAGGTGTTTCGCTGGTTTTGTTTTGACAGGAAAGAAAGCTAGATTCATTTTTTATGAATGTCATTCTACTATTGACTACTGTTGCGGTGTATTTACTCACAATTACGTTGAAATAAGAAATTTAGCTAGATTTGAAATA
>JAOUJM010000461.1 GCA_029883265.1 Gammaproteobacteria bacterium | reverse complement strand
CAACTTACAGTGACACCTCCATCAGGCTATTAATTAGCTAAAATCAAGGGTTACGCGGTTCTCCCTCCAGCCTAATAGGATCGGAGCGCTAGGCACAAAGTGTTGGATCACCTGGTTAACTGCAAAAAGATTCTTCTGTAAATAGCAGACATGCTAGGCCTGAGATTCAAGTATGTATGCATGGCTGCTCTAAGTAGATCTGGGCATTTTGATAAAAACACGAGTAGCATTCTCGCAATTCTTACAAACTATAAAATCTAAATTTCCAACTTTAATGTGACGATATAGAGTTCTTTAGAAACAACGGGATCGGGTGAATTTGAGAAAAAGTATACTGCGGCAATTATTTATTTCCTTTGTGGGTTTTGGCTTGTTTATGGGTGTTGTATTTCCATTCTATGCTGACTTTTTTGTGGAATGGAAACCAGGAATGTTGGTATGGTTTGCTGTGGGTTGTCTTGTGGCTGGATCGAGTATCGGCGTGTTTAGTTACGCCATCACCAAGAAGGTTCTCATTAATAAACTAACAAAAATGTCGGCGATCGCGAATGCTATCGCGCAACGGGATGTCAGTGGTCGTTGCATTATTAAAAGTGAAGATGTTATCGGTGAAATTGCGAATAGCATGAATACAATGAGCGATAGCCTAGGTGAATTTGTCGGTGAGGTAGTAGACATCAGCTTGGATTTGTCGAATGTCGCGACTGACTTGGAACGACAAGCACATTCAACCCAGAATACAATCGCAGATCAACGAGAAAAGTTTTCACAAATTCACGAGCAATTGGGCTCAATTGAAAATAGTAGTGCCCAGTCATTACATGCGGCGGATCAGTCGGTTTCAGTCTTAACTAAAAAAATGAAAACCATGTCTCAATCAATCAATGTATTGGTATCACACAATAATGAAATTACCAGTTTGTTGCAAACAATTAGTCAAATTACAAGTAAAACAACTATTCTATCATTAAATGCATCTATCGAATCGGCACGTGCGGGAGAAGCAGGTAAGGGTTTTGCCGTAGTTGCGGTTGAAATTAATCTTTTAGCAAAACGTACCCAGGAAACAACAAATCAAATTCTTGAAATATCTTCTATGCTGACAAAAGATTCTGCAGAGGCCATGGCTGCTCTGCAAGAAAAAACTACTCAAAATGAAGACATGGATGTAAATGCTCTGCAGCAGCAAATAAATATTGCAAAGCTTGAACAAGCAAATGCAATCACCGAGATAAATGACAAACTTAAAATCATTGAATCACTTTCAATTCAGACAGACCAAGACAGTCAGGCAACGCTATCCCATGCGAACACAATTTCCGAGAAGATCGAAATGTGTGTCAATATCGGCAATAGCTACAAGCGTTAAACTCGAAATTCAGGGTTACACAACTAGCGACAGGTATTACATTCTACAGCTAACCATAAACATACAAAAATGTTAGACCTAAATCGTAAGGTCAAGTCTCATTTTGTGTGCATAATGCCGCATTCATCAGCTGCTTCGCTGCAACGCTTTGCTAAGTGCTTTTTTTCTCCGACTTGGCCACCCTAAAACCTAAGTCATCAATCGCATAGCGCGGATGGCTTCTTCTTCGATTAGAGGCCAAACATCCTCGCGAACTATCAGACCATCCCCCGCCGCGAAAGATACGATAGGCGCCATATATCTCTGGATCATATAAATCCCAACACCACTCCCACACGTTCCCAAGCATATCAAACAAGCCAAATCCATTTGGAAGTTTTTGCCCAACCTCATGAGTTGTCTGATTAGAATTTCCCTCATACCAAGCAATATCTTCAATATTTCCATACTGAACTAACGTCGAGTTAGCCCTACATGAGTATTCCCACTCAGCGTCGCTTGGCAATCTATAACCGTTAGCACCATTTACAATGTCAACCGACTCACTGTCAGCGTTTATGAAATAGCATTTTTCACTTCCTGATAATTCGCTGAGAGCGTTGCAAAAACGAATAGCATCAAACCAAGTGATACTTTCGACCGGCCTCTTCAAACCAAAAAACGTCGACGGCGCCACCGACATGACTTCTGAGTATACTTCCTGAGTTATTAGATATTTGCTCATCTGAAACGCATCGACTTTCGAGACCCAGCTTTTCTTTTTTCTATCATCCCTTAGACGAATTTCGCCTTGTGGAATAGCTATCATCCAATCCTTAATCATTGTTTCTTGATTCTTTCATTTTTGCACTTAAGG
>JAOUJM010000459.1 GCA_029883265.1 Gammaproteobacteria bacterium | reverse complement strand
CACACTCAGTCGCTTGAGTAAAATTACAAGCCCTGGCAAAGGAAGGATTTCCTGTAAGGTTATTGGCCACATTCTCAGCAGTAGCGTCCATGCCCATAGCTTGCGTGCCCAAAAAAGCAGCCAACATGGAATAGAAATCTTTGGGCTTTCGTCCGGCGATTCGGGAAGGGACTTTACCGGGACGAATTTCGTTTTCATTTTCTAGCGGAGGTGCCTCTGGCGGAGTAATAGTTGGAAACAAGTTAGGGGCCTGGTCATTCCCGGCCGTAGGCCGATCGAAAAGAAGTCGTAGACGTCCTTCTTGCTTGGATTTATCCATGGACTGACGGTCCTTTTTTCGTTGGCGGTGACTTGTAATAGCTTGTTGGTTAAATAAGAATAAGCAGCGGTAATACTGAACAGCAATGGAATGAAACTGTTGGTAGTTTTGGAAGATACTTTTAACCAATTGAAACCAAACAACTTCCTCCGATTTCTCAAGGACCTGATCATCACTTTCGACAATATGAAAGAGATGCTCATCCACTGACATCCATAGATCGACTAATGCATTCATCTATGATTGATTCTCCTTTCTTTGTTTCGTGAACTCAATGCAAGAGGGGGTTTTTCTGATTCGCTTTTTTCGAATTGTTTTCAGCCTCAAGAGAGGTCGCTCTTGATAAATCCTGACTTGATCAGTTCCACATTAATGGAACTGAGTTCATCCAGGATGTGTAAGACTTGGCGACAAGCTTGAATGCCTTTTTGGGTAGCTTCTATTTCTCGCGGACGAATATAAACAACCTTGTTTTGAGGTTTCCTATGAATGGAAACATACATATGAGGATGCAATTGTCCCTCTTCGCAAGAGCAACTTTTCTTTCCGCATTTCTTTTTTGTCTTCACCAAACTCCCCCGTATCGCTCCTTTTAATTGGGCGATGTTTTCTACCAATTGAATTCGTCTTTTGATTAATTGTTGCGGATCTTAATTTTTCATCGATTGGCCTTTCTTATTATGAATAATTGGTTTAAATATATTGATACCAATAATATGAAATACTAAATTCGAAAGTCAATAGAAAAAAAAAGAAAAATCGAGGGAAAATGAAAATTTTTTTGGATAAGACTAAGTGAATGTTGTAAATTAAGCTCAGATTATCGGGAAATTTTGGCTACCAATCTACTGCTCTATCTTTAATTATGCAGAACTCAAACGAGTAATCAAAATTGCATGCAGGGTCTAATTGCAACAAACTTGCAAAAAAACATTACATAAATTGTTGTATATCAACTTATTAATATTTTTATGCGGGACCTCTATATCTTATGACGACTATCTGTCCCCTTCAAAGGCGATTACCGCTACCGCTCATAAATTAGCGATCATCTTTTACATCATGCTCAGGGATAAAGTCGATTTCATCGAGCTTGGCGTCGATTACTATGAAAGACAGTATCAGGAAAGAATGAAAAGAAATCTGAAGCGAAAAGCCAAATCATTGGGATTAAAACTGATCCCAATTGACGAAAAGGAAACACCCGCAGAACCTAAGCCAGAAAGCAAAGCCACTAAAGTCTCTTCATCCTAATTCATACTGTCACGAATAGAAAAACACCGTAAAATAAAACAATTTTTTCTCAATACTCATTTCTCCATGTTTCAAAACCGAAAATGCATTGGTGGCATTCCTATGACCCCGTTTGTTAGCGTGGTTCCTTGTGATTAATGGTTCGATCACTGGTGGAGTCTTTTGGGAGCTAACCCCAAAACAAAATAAGACTACCCCGCATAAGAGATTATAAAAATGTAACGTCACAAGAGCATGGAATTAAGAACATTCGAATAGGTATGGTTCCTTAACACATAATAAACTTAAATTAAGCCGACACTAACGACTTTTTGATTTGAAAAAATCAGATGGCCGGCAGTTGAAATATGCCTTGACTATCCTTTGCATAGCCTCAAGTTCAAAGAAAAAAGACCGGTGGAGTTAACCCTCAACCCAAATTCCTGACATCAAGTTTCATAAGAGCTCGGGGGTATTCTCGAGACAAACGATCGGATTGTAAACAGATAGTGATTGGCCTTGTTGTCACACGTGAAGGGTTTCCGGTTTCCTGGAAAGTGTTTGAAGGCAATCGCATTGACTCAAAGACTCTTGATGAAATGGTTGGTGAGCTGAAGAACCGCTTTCAGGTGAAACGGTGTATTTGGGTTTCTGATGCGGGCCTTCTGTCTAAACGAGAGTTTGAATGAAT
>JAOUJM010000191.1 GCA_029883265.1 Gammaproteobacteria bacterium | reverse complement strand
GTAAAAACCCCTTAAATGCAACTGTTGCATTTTTAGTAGAAACCCGTCAACTTATCAACACAGCATAGACACTAAACACAAGGATTAAACATGCTACAGCTCAACCAAGCAGCGCCCACATTTTCGTGTGCCAATCAGGACAATCAAACCATTAACTTAAGCGACTTTTCCGATAAAAAGAATGTCGTACTTTATTTTTACCCAAAAGACGATACACCCGGCTGCACCATTGAAGCTAATCAATTTACCGAACTTGCCAATGAATTCGCAAATGCCGATACCGTCATACTCGGCGTCAGCAAAGACGATTGCGCCAGCCACCAGCATTTCATCAATAAATATGGACTCACTTTAGATTTGCTTGCCGACACAGATGGCAAACTTTGTGAAGCGTATGGGGTATGGCAGGAAAAAGAAAAGAATGGCGAAAAGAAAATGGGCATTGTGCGCTCCACTTTTATAATCAATAAACATGGCATTCTTATCGACATAGCGTATGGCGTGCAAGCCGATGGTCATGCACAAGCAGTTTTAGAAAAAGTTAAAAGCTTATGATTGTCGAGAAAAATTGCACTTGGCGTCTTAAATTCCGCTGGATAATATTATTTTTCATTGAAATGCGAGGATCTCTGCCACTAACATCAGGTGATGTGTTGGCTTGTGCTTGCTGAAATAGCCCATGTATAAGACGAGTGAAGATTAGTAAATGTATAATGTTCAGCACTCTCACTCAGCTTTTAATCACAAGTAAGCGGCCGTGCTACAGTAATTGAGATTGGGATCATCAATCCACTTTACCAATCACCTTATTGGTCTTACCTATGAATCGCAATAATGAAAATTGATGCTTGAGACTGTGCTGTAAAAACTATTAAGATCCACACTAATCGACAAGAATTGCATTGCACCAATAATTAAAATAAAACCGACCGGCTTCAATTTTATTGGGTTACACCCATTGCTAGTGGTATGGACCCACAACAAACATAGGAAAATTGCATAGAGCGGTCGCCGCTTTCCAGCCTCTTAACTAGTAATCACAACACTTTTGATCATAGTCACAACTGGCCAATGACGAGAGTCCTCTCGTTTGCTTAAATCTCCATACACAATACAGTTTTGAGGAATTAATCAATAGATAGTGCCAAGCAATAGTTATTGCTTGGCACGTATTGCTGGTTTTATTGGGCTTCAATTTTAAGACTATAGGCCACATTCAAATCGTACGAATTCACAGGAATAATTTTTACGTAATAGTTCCCTAAAGTCAGTGTTCGAAGCAATTGAGGTGCAGTCCCTGAGGTTGACGCCACCAATTGTTGCGCTTCATTATATAGCTGAATATAGTGTCGTTCGTTTGCATGCGCTGAAGAAAGCATATACGAACCATCAGTACTTACCGAAAATTGAAAATAGTCTGGATCATTGACTGTATCCAAATATCCGTTGATTGTATCACCAATATTTATCGCTGTAGCACTGGAGAACAAATCATTTTCTTCATTAGCATCCGGACTGGTTTCACCCATCACTGTGCCGGCAAATGTCAAGGTATAGGGCACATTTAAGTCGTGACCATTATTCACGGGATGAACACGAATATAATAAACACCCGAACTCAAGGTTTGCGTCAACACCGGTGCCATACCATAAGTACTGGTAATCGCTTGCTGCTGCTCATTGTACAAATGCAAATAATGATTATGCGTAGGATGCGCCGACGATACTTTAAAAGTACCTTGTGCATCGACGACGATTTTAAAGAAGTCTGGATCATCAATAGTATCCATATATCCCTGCACACTACCTGCTGACTCAACTAATACTGCCGAAGAAAATAAATCGTTTTGCTCATAAACATCGGGACTGGTTTCACCCATCACTGTGCCGGCAAATGTCAAGGTATAGGGCACATTTAAGTCGTGACCATTATTCACGGGATGAACACGAATATAATAAACACCCGAACTCAAGGTACGCGTTAACACGGGCGCCGTACCGTAAGTATTCGTAATCACTTGTTGCTGCTCATTGTACAAATGCAAATAGTGATTATGCGTGGGATGCGCCGACGATACTTTAAAAGTACCTTGTGCAGCGACGACGATTTTAAAGAAGTCTGGATCATTAATAGTATCCATATATCCCTGCACACTACCTGCTGACTCAACTAACAATGCCGAAGAAAATAAATCATTTTGCTCATAAACATCGGGACTGGTTTCGCCCATCACCGTGCCAGCAAACGTCAAGCTATAGGGCACATTTAAGTCGTGACCATTATTCACGGGATGAACACGAATATAATAAACACCCGAACTCAAAGTTTGTGTCAACACCGGCGCCGTACCGTAAGTATTCGTAATCACTTGTTGCTGCTCATTGTACAAATGCAAATAATGATTATGCGTGGGATGCGCTGACGATACTTTAAAAGTACCTTGTGCAGCGACGACGATTTTAAAGAAGTCTGGATCATTAATAGTATCCAAATAGCCCTGCATACTACCTGCCGACTCAACTAATACTGCCGAGTTGAACAAATCGTTTTCTTCATTCGCATCGGGACTCATTCCACCCATCACCGTTCCCTCAAATTTCAAGGTATAAGGTTCATCTAAACTTACACCATTGCCCACAGCAGCGACCCGAACATAATAGACAGCCGGACTGAGCGTTTGAGTTAATACCGGTGCAGTGCCATAGGTATTTGTAATAGGTTGTTGCTGTTGATTATACAAGTGCAAATAATGATTCAAAGTGGGATGCGCTGATGACACCTTAAACGTACCTTGAGTCGTTACATCAATTTTATAAAAATCGACATCGTTGGTAGTATTAAGGTAGCCAGTGATAATACTACTGTCTAATACCAACTGGGCCGTAGCAAAGGAATCATTATCCGCAGATTCACTTGTTTGGGTAACGAAACTCACCAGCACACGACGATCTCTATCCATCACCGCCGTACATTCATTTTCACTGCTTGGTTCACAGCCAATCCAAAGTGGTTTTAAACCTTCGCTATGAGTTGCGGTTAATACGATGCTGGAGTCTTTAACAAAATCTGCCTCGCAAAATTCGCCACAATTGATTCCATTTACACTGCTGCTAACCAAGCCATCTGCATCGGTATGCACAACTTCCAGATGATAATCGCTGCGGTTCTTCGGATCAGGAATCGAAATCGTATAGGTTTCAGTATTGACGGATTCTGCATTGCCGTCGTTATCAGCAGAGTAAAATTTCAAACTTGCGTTGGCTGTAAGCACAATTGGCCCAGTGTAGCGTGTTGAAAATTCAGTTGGCTCCTTACCGTTTAGCGTATAATAAGTCGCCTTACATCCCGAGCCACCAAAATCTGCACATACCAGTTGAACCTGTTTTATACTGTCATAGCTTCCACCTTTGGGTAAGGCTACAGTTACGGGCGGAATATTATCAACTTCCAAAACATCTTTATTTGCAGTTGTTGCGCAGATTTCACCATTGCTTGGCGATTCATTATTTGCCGCATCCACCGCTGTAATTTCATAGCAGTATTGTGTGTTAGCATCTAACAACTGATGTTTGTAACCCGGCGATAGTACTGTCGATAGCTTCACTTTATCTGACCCAACTTTGCGATACACACGATAGGCAATAACATCTATTTCACTACTTGCTGCCCAATCAAGATCAATAGTTGAAAACGATAATGGAACGGCTATCACAGAACTTAAGGCTGCCGGTGCACTTACATCGCTATTATCTAAAGTCGTTGCACACACCTCGTCGCTCTCACCCGAACTATTTCCGGCACCATCAAACGCTTCGATGCTATAGCAATATTCTTTATTTTTTGTAAGCCCAGAATCTTCAAAAGTCGTCATCGGCACCGTGGCTATAATCGTTGGCCCATCGGTTTGGCGGCGAATTTTGTAACCGGCCACACCAACATTATCGCTCGATGATGCCCAAACCAATTTAACACTACTATTACTTGATGCATAAGCAGTTAAAGAAGGCGGTATGCTTGGTGCTTGGGTGTCAGCCACAGAAAAATCATGACCGAGTTCGAGCCCATCAATTAATATAGACTCGATTCCTGAGACCGGATCGGTCAGTGTAAGCTCAACTTTGTTCAGACTAATAACAACCTGAGTGAAATCTAACAAACTATCAAAACCCGATCCATCGGCATTGAATTCGGAATGGATTAAGTTGAATTGGCTATTAACGCTAAACGTTTGGTATGCAACAGATAAAAGACGCTTAATAGCATCAGATGACGCACTAATATTTTCTGTGTTCGGTGGATCGATAAGCTCTTCACCATTATTAAAAATGTCAGCAATATTCTTTCCGCGAGTTGCAATAACATTTCGTGTCACCAAGTCTGAAAGCGGATGCACATTTACCAATCCGTGCTCATGTGAAATACTAAAAATCTCCGCACCATTGGGCGTTGTTGTTTTCACAATATAAGGGGGACTCAAACGACTAACATCGACGCTAAACCTTCCTAAGGCATCAGTGCTTGTTTGCGAACGATTGCCATTTTTTCCTTGAACGAATATTTTTGTATTGACAATGGGCGCACCAACTGCGGCTGTTCCCGATATAGATGTTTGTCCTGAACCATCAATACCTCCGTCGCCAGACTCACCCCGGCCACATCCGGTTAAGACAAATACCAATCCTAGTAAAAACATTATTATTGTTTTCTTCATCTTATTTTCCTCCTACTCATCATTATCTTTAAAATAATAAATTCCAACCCCGACTCGGCCGGTTTTTTCATGTTCATTCTGTTCTGTTTTTTTGCAATTGCTTGCTAACCACGTATTAAAATCACGCAGCAATTCATCTGATTTTTCACGACTATACAAACGAAATGCTTCCATCACGCTTTCTGGAACATCAACATAGGTAACCTGTCGCTGAAAGCGTGCTTGCTCAGGCGAGTGTTCGATATTGTGAACCCCGGTTTCCAGTAGATCACTGGCGTGGGTGGCAACAATTTTAAATGTTTCCATTTCACTTTTTTCAGGAATGAAACCGTGCTGAACCAAACGAATGGTTTGTTTATCGATGCGGGTAACAGCGCCAACGCGTTCTAATTCATCTAATATTGCTCGCGCCGTCAGATCACCACTATAACGACGCACTAATTCATCAAAACAGTGCTCACTGTCTTTTAAACAAAGCACTCGTGGTTGACCCTGCTCATCTAAGAAATCCTTATCACTGAGCCACCCGCCGATGACTTGATTGGCTCGATTAATTGGCCCCTTCGGCACAACTACTTCATTTTCATCTTCCTGGGATACCCGCTTAACTTCTTTCAAATGCAAACCGGTGATTACTGCCACACGAGCAAAGGTCTTTTTGCGATTTGGAATTGAAAAATGCTTATTGGCAACTTGAACATAGGCACGTTTGGCTATTTCCATGAATTCATTGATTGAGACCTGATTTCTCAACAATACCCGCACGACCGGCTTGAGAATCCGCAGTACATTTTTCACAAGAAACTGTTTTTGATTTTCCATATTCAGGAATATATTCCTGTTTTAAACAACTGTCAAAATTTATTTTGGAATATTTTCCTGTTTTTACCCATGTCGAGCTAAGAATTTGATGCCACTGCCTTAAATTGATCAATATATATACAAATATATATCTATTTGCTAGCTACGTTTGGGAAGCGGATTTCCTAACAATGGCGGATAATAATCCCCAACAAAACCAAGCTAGTCGATTGTTTCAGAAAATCGACTGCTTAGCATTGCCAACGAAACTCTCATAAAGCGCCAAAGTGAAAACCTTGGAATGATGGAAAAGTCGCAAACCGCTATTGTTTGTATCTCAATTAAAGCTCAGCTCGAATTAGGTTTGCGGAAAGGAAAAAATAAGAACTATCATTTGGGTTTTAGGCATAAGCGGAAAAAAAGCCGAATGGCCAAGCGTATTTGACATTAATTTAGTCGCCCATAACAGCAAGCAGTTTTGAATATAGGCACCAGCGCTGCTACACAGTTAAAAATAGTAAAAATGTTCTACTCAAATTGCCATGTCATCATCTAAAAACAATTTTTCCATAAGAGTCCCGATCCATATCGATGATTTCCACCGTCAAAACCGAAGGTGCTAATGAGAAACTATTCAATTTTGTAACAATTGCATCACTTAGCCGTTTTTTGTTATCTGCATCACGACCGGATTTAATCCGAGCTTGAATATGAATATAAGCTTGATCACCTCCGGCCTGCGTATAGGCTCGGAATGGATACGCTCGTGTTTTGATATGACTTGCGTCAAACAAACCACTCTCATCAATGGCTTGGTGAATTGCATGCAACAATGTTGGAATTTCTTTGTCTGTGATAAGTTGTTCCGCGTATTCAACAATGATATGAGGCATGAGTCTTCCTTTTTTCTTTAATCGAAAATATTAACCATGGGTTTGCATCATTCGCATGAGTGCTATATTAGCACAATAGCCATTTTTACTTATCTTGTCCTAGCCAGAGAAATCAAGTCAAACACCAATGACTTAGTAGCGATACGGCATTAAGAAAAATAATCATTTTAAAAATAATAAAGATGCCGCCCCCGCGTCTCAAGCAGTTTTGATGACAATCGCCGCAATAAAAAAGACTTGAAGCAATACACTGCAGATAGGAATTATTGATATCATCACAAAACCATCACAACAAGATTTAGCTAAACGTGTTTAGATTCAACATTCTTAAACGCTTTAAAACATTTCATAACTACAAGACAGTAAACAGTTGTTACATCACTCAAATAATTATTTGTGCAAACATTATGACTCATCAATGCAATGCAATTTCGAATGCCAGTCTTCAATTTTATAATAAAATTATTTTTGATTCTTAGGCATACTAGGTTCAATCATTAAAGTCTTACGTTTCTATAAATATGCTTCATTACGAGGTTTTTTGACAAAACGTATAAAGCTCTCGAACATTAACAAGACACTGACAATTTCACGATCAAAAACAAAAAAAGACATATACATTGATAACAACAAAGAGCCTTACCTACACCCGTTCTAATTCATGTAAACCAGACGCTATGAAGAATAAACCATTTTTTTCGCCTCAATGAACAAATAAAGCATCTTTTATCCTTGAATACTGGTATAATTCGCGCCACATAATTGGACACACTTCAGTCTGTGCCTCTCTTCGTGGATTTCCCTTTAATCATGGCAGTCCCCAATATATAGCGATTGTTCCCTCCTGGACTGTCTCAGCAAATGCCTGGGCAGGCGGTAACCCAAACCCTACAAGGGCAAAATTACATGTCATTTGAAACACTTGGCCTATCGGCCGACATACGTCGTGCTGTATCTGAAAAAGGCTACACCACACCAACACCCATACAAACACAAGCAATTCCGACCATATTACAAGGCCGTGACCTTATGGGTGGCGCACAAACCGGCACCGGTAAAACCGCCGGCTTTACACTGCCATTACTACAACGCTTGCTAAACGAAAAACTACCCAATAGCAAGAACAAAGGCTTTCGTCGCATACGCGCATTAGTACTCACTCCCACACGCGAATTGGCTGCACAAGTTCATGATTCTGTGCGCGACTATGGAAAATACTTGCCATTAAGATCGGCTGTAATTTTTGGTGGCGTTAAAATCAATCCTCAAATCCACAAATTGGAACGAGGCGTGGATATTCTCGTCGCCACGCCGGGGCGATTATTAGATCATATTAGCCAGGGAACGCTTGATCTTTCGCATCTAGAAATTCTTGTGCTTGATGAAGCGGATCGCATGCTCGATATGGGCTTTATTCGCGATATCCGCAAAATTATCACGCACATGCCCAAACAAAAACAAACCTTATTATTCTCGGCTACGTTTTCCGATGCGATCAAACAATTGGCCAACGGCTTGTTGAAATCGCCCGCGTTAATTGAAGTGGTACGTCATAACACGGCTGCAGAAAATATCACTCAGGTGGTTCATCCAGTGGATAAAAACCGCAAGCGTGAATTATTGTCCTATTTGATAGGTTCAAATAACTGGCGACAAGTTTTGGCGTTTACTCGAACTAAACATATTGCCGACCGTTTGAGTGAACAACTGAATAAAGATGGCATTTCCGCAACCGCAATTCACGGCAATAAAAGCCAGGGCGCACGTTCAAAAGCATTGGCCGATTTTAAATCCGGCAAAGTGCGTGTTCTCGTCGCAACCGATATTGCCGCACGCGGTATTGATATTGATCAATTACCTCATGTGGTGAATTTTGAATTACCGAATATTCCAGAAGATTATGTGCATCGAATTGGTCGCACCGGCCGCGCGGGAAACGAAGGTGAAGCCATGTCTTTGGTCTGTGTTGATGAACTCAAATTACTTAGCGATATTGAACGTCTCGTCAAACGAAAACTAACCGAAGAAATTATTCCTGGTTTTGAACCTGATCGATCAATTAAAGCAGAACCGATTCAAAAACCTGTGACCAGAACAACGCGTAGTAACAAACCATCGGCGCGTAACAAAAATGTCGCCGCGTGGAGCAATAACAAACGCAGTGGTCAACGCTCGTCACAACAAGCACGAAGCCGTTAATATCTGGAAAAAATTGCTAACTCGGGTTAAATTCCGGGTTAGCGAACATAATTGAGATTAAACTAACAGACAAAATAACTGATTTGATCTTCACCAACACGCGGCCGGCCTGGTTGGCCATACTTAAGCTGACGCTTACTCAATTGCGCAATGCGATTTTTAAAATTTGAATGCCCTAAAACCAACTCATGATTCAAAGCATCTCGTATATCGCGCAATAGTGCATCATCAAAATGAATACGAAACAGTTCGCGGTAGCAAAAACACCTTTCATCTTCATTAGAAGCCATCGCCATGAAAAGTGCATGTGGCGTGATCAAGATGTTTTCTCTCGCATGCGCATTGGTTTGATAACTAGACCATCGATATTCACCCGGGTGTTCCACCAACCCAGCACGTATAGGATTCATCTCGATATATTGCATACACTGAAAAAGATAGCTTTCACT
>JAOUJM010000458.1 GCA_029883265.1 Gammaproteobacteria bacterium | reverse complement strand
ATCGCCGATGCGACTGATCAGCAAGCACAATATCGTTATATTGGCTTAACTAGAATTCTGGATGAGTTGAGCGAAGGTGTTGTTGTCATTGGTCGAGACAATAATATTATATCAATATCAGATAAAGTGCTCGATCTGCTCAAACTCGAGAAGAAACCAAAAGAAAATCAGAGTTTATGGGACTATGTGCCGGAACTGGCTAGCGGTTTTTATAAACAGTTTCGACAAGTGGTGAAATCCAATCGACCTGGTAAAATCAGTGACTACTTTGCGCCCGCAGAAAAGTGGTTGGAATTAACCGTCATTCCTGAACATTCATTACTATATTTGTTTGTAAAAGACATTAGTCAAGAAAAAATAGCCGAACGCTGGCGCGAACAACGACTACAAATGTTTTCAGCGATTATGGATAATGTGATTGACGGAATTATATGCATGGATGCTCGCGGTTTGATTATGTTGGCTAATCGTGCGGTATCCAATCTAACCGGACATTCAATTGATGCATTAATTGGAAGTAATATTGGTTTGTTAGTGCCTGAAGGTGATGCAGCCCACCATGAGTACATGAAAAAATATTTTCGTTCAGGCGCTGCAAGTGTTATGAATAAACGTCGTCCCATACAAGTTAAACGTAAAGATGGTTCTTGTTTTCCCGCGTTATTAGCCGTCACCGAATTTACTGCATATGAAGAACGCTTGTTTATTGGATCATTTCACGATTTAAGTAAAGTCGAACAAAAAGAAGAAGAAATTCGTGCGCTCGCAAAATTTCCTACCGAAAATCCCAATCCGGTGTTACGAATTCGTCGACAAGGGCGTTTAGTTTATGCAAACAAAGCGGCCAAGCCGATATTAGATACTTGGAATGTAATCGTCGGTGATACCTTACCTCAAAAGCTTTTGAACTTGCTTGACCAAACATTTGATCAACATGAAGTGATCGAGTTTGAAGAGCAATGCGGTGATATTGTGTTTAGCATCAGTTTTTCGCCGGTTGAGGACGAAGACTATGTCAATGTCTATGCGCGTGACGATACTAAACGAAAACAGTATGAACGCGAGATCATGCAACACCAAGCTGAGCTTGAGTTAAAGGTGGAACAACGCACCCAAGCGCTGGCAATTGCTAAAGACGAAGCACAACAGGCGAATCGAGCGAAGAGTACCTTTTTGGCGAACATGAGTCATGAGTTACGCACACCGTTGAATGCGATTATTGGCTATGGGGAAATGTTGCTCGAAGAAGCAGAAGCCAAACAGCGCAAGCAGGACGTGACCGATCTAGATAAAATATTACAGTCGGCTGATTATTTATTGGGTTTAATAAATGATATTTTAGATATTTCTAAAATTGAAAGTGGGAAATTTGAATTAAACAAGACTCATTTCGAGCTGAGTAGGCTCATAGAAAATGTAGAGACTGCGGTCAGACCTGTGGTGCAAAAAAACAAAAATCAGTTTGTGGTGCAGAAGCCTGATCACTCCATCGAACTCTTTGCCGATGAAATACGTTTACGTCAAGCGTTGATTAATCTTATCAGCAATGCGGCTAAGTTTACCGAGAACGGCAAAATACATTTTGAAATTAGAATCCCTGAGTCAAATATCATTCGGTTTATTGTTGAAGATGATGGCATCGGTATGGATGAATATCAACAAAAAAAATTATTTCAACCATTCTCGCAAGGTGATACCAGCATTTCACAGAAATATGGTGGAACCGGATTAGGTTTGGTTATTAGCCGAAAATTATGTAATTTGATGGGTGGGGATATACAAGTTGAAAGCCAATTGGGGCAAGGCTCGCGTTTTCTAATTGATTTGCCACGATCATAAGGCCTCCTCACTAATGGAAAATGACTGGTAACGCCAGGCCTTAAAATTATCAGACCAATGATCCGCAGTCATACCTGCTTTTAGTTTTAATTGTGTTAGGAATTGTTTCTTATCCGTTAAACTTTCCCACACGGCAGGCAGGAAGGTGGCGCGACGATGTTTATCCTGAATGATTAAACCATCAACACCTACCCGCAATTGATTCAATAAATCGTCTTCTGAAGTAAAGCTCATGGGCTGGGCTTGATTGAGAACAGAAATGTGCAAATGAATTGATTTGAGTTCGTCGCGACTAAGGGCCGGAAAACGAGGATCTTGAAATGCGGCGGCAAATGCATTTTGATTCAAATCGGTAACCAGACTTTGATGTGCTTCTAATGAGCCAATACAACCACGCAACTGATAATCGATTT
>JAOUJM010000190.1 GCA_029883265.1 Gammaproteobacteria bacterium | reverse complement strand
TATTCAACGGCCGCAGTCACTGGCTCATCTTATTATGCTTTACCTGCTTGGATGCAATGGCTAGTCGCACATATCACCGTGCATCATGTACATCACTTGGATTGTACGATTCCAAATTATCGCCTTAAGGCTTGCAATGAAAACATTCCAGGACTAATGCATGCGGCACCTAATATTGGATTTTGGCAAAGTCTTGCCTGTGTGCGTTACAAACTTTGGGATGAAAAAACGAAGCAAATGATATCGTTTAAGATAAATAAATTTTAGGAGATGTAATAATGGAAATGTTTAATGGGTTCACAATCATCGGTTTGAAAATTGTTGCAGGTTTTATTGTAGGATATTTGGTGGCATCCTATATCGAGTCGTATATGCATCAAAATGTTTCAGATGCAAACATGAAACGTGTAAAAAAATGGAAAAAACACCCGACGCTGTTTTGGTATTTTATTCGCACCCATTATTCCCATCATGTTATTCATCATGTGAAGACATTTAAACAAAACTATGTGACTCAATTTCGGAATGAAGACGAGAAATTGGCCCTCGATAAAGTATTGGATGGTCGCGGTCGTCATGGTGAAATTATCAAACAATCACGTTACGCGGTAAAACTACATGGCAGTGGGTCGCTCGTTTTTATTGCGCCGCTATTGCCAGCGATTCCTTTGTTTAGTTATACCTTAGGCCCATGGAGTTTAGTCGGTGCCGTAATGGCCTTATCACTGCCGCCAATTTTTAGTAATTATATTCATCAGTACCTGCATATGCCCCACGAACATGCGATTAAACAAGCGCCGCCACTCATTGCATGGCTACTTAAAACCGAATATTTCAAAGCCGTGGCGCGCAATCATTATATGCATCATCGTTATATGGTGGGTAATTTTAATCTGGTGTTAGGTGGAGACATTTTACGAGGTGTGAATCGTAAACCGAGTGATCGGGATATTCAGCACATGCTTGAATTGGGCCTGCCCGTCACACAAAGACAACTAGGATTGCTAGCGCAAGCCGCATAAACCGAGTGAGATTTCCATGACTATTTCAACAACACTAGATGAACTACGCGAGACCAAAGCAACCCTAAGGCCTAGCTTCCCAGCAGGCATAAAATCTGATAAAGAAATTTATGCGGAGCTGAAGCTAGCGTTACAAGCGACCGATTTTTTTAAACCCGACCCGTGGGCCTATGTCTTTCGTGGGGCTTGGGTGATAGCTTTTGCTTTAGTTGCGTATGTCATGCTGTTGCAACTTTCCAGTGGTTTAGCGCAACTCATGTTATGCATGATATTAGGTTTTTTATGTGTGCAAAGTGCAGCGGTGGCGCATGAAGCGGCGCACGGTGCGGTCACGCATAACCGGCGACATGCCCAATATATTGGGCAACTATTTATGAACTTAATATTTGGAAGTAGCTATGCGTTTTGGTTACATAAACATAACCAACACCATAAAAAACCCAATAGTGCGCAAGATCCTGATATTCGCCCAGGATGGTTTAACTTTACTGAAGCTGATGCGACATCGGCGCAGGGTCTATCGGGTTTTTTAACTCGACATCAACATATACTCATTTGGCCGTTGTCGAGTTTGATGGGATTTTCATTTAAGTTAGCAAGCATCCGTTTATTAACAACACAAGGGCGGCATCATCGTATGGATCAAATTAGCTTGGTGCTGCATTATTTGATATGGCTGGTGCCGAGCAGTTTAATGATTGGTTTTGGTGATGCACTAGTTAATTATTTATTGGTTACCTGGTTTGCCGGTATGTATTTGTCGTTTATTTTTATCACCAATCATTTGGGTGTTAAAACCTATGAGTCATGCGATCATGAGCTTGGTTTTATGCGACAGGCGGCAACCGCACGAAATACCAGCGCACATTTTTTGGTAACGAGTTTATGTAATGGACTCAATAGCCATATCGAGCACCATTTATTTCCTTATGTGCCCTTTACTCGTCTGGCTTTAGGGCGCGAAATCACACAGCGCATATTAAGCCGCTACGGCATAACCTACCATCAAACCAGCTTGTTAGGTGCATTTCATGAGTGTTATCAATACAACAAGCATTTGGCAATGATTGCGCGTCGGGGAGATAATTAATGTTGCATATTCCCATTGCACTTGATGTCAATAGAAACCAGAAAAAATATAGTACGATGCTAGATCAGGCTTATTCGAAATTAGGGCAACAAGTTTATCGCAACAAACCTTTACTATTTTCCCAAGGCTGGGGTGATGCAACTGTTTTTAGTTCAATTCACTCCTGGGATGCATTTCGTTCAACGCCTGATCCTGTGCAAATTAATTGGCAAGGAAAGTCTGTTTATCAAGATCAGGTTTATTGTCGTGAAGCGAATTTTATTTCCGCTTTTGATCATGCATCGTTGGCGCTCGAAACTCGTCGCGCTTGTTTTCGCATAGTTTTACCAGAAAAAAATTTTAGTGGTCCACTCTATATTCATTTGGCCGCCTCGGGTGATGAAGGTTTTGAGCATCGTTACCGTACAATGGCATTGCCTTTGGCTAGAAAAGGTATTGCATCCATTATTCTTGAAAATCCTTTTTTCGGACAACGACGTCCAGCAAAACAATATAAAGTTCGTTTGCGTTTTGCCAGTGATTTATTATTGCTTGGTGCCTTGGCGGTGCAAGATGTGCGTGCGTTGTTGTGTAATTTTAGGGAGAAACACCAGGGCTTGATTGGTGTTACAGGCATTAGCATGGGCGGTCATTTAACGGCCTTGGCAGCGGCCTTATGCCAAGAGAAAATCGCGGTGGTTCCGTGTTTGGCGCCTCATAGCGGTGCAGCAGTATTTGTTGACGGTCTTACTGCAACACATATCGATTGGCAACGCTTGGCAGTAGAAGCGGGTGGTATGAAACAAGCGCGGACTTTATTGCGTCAAGTTTTGGAATTTACCAGTATCGAAAATTTACCCAAGCCAAGTGTTGTGCAAGCGGTTCGAGGTGTCAGCGCCCGGCATGATGGATTTGTGCCGTGGTCTTCCAGTTTGGTTTGGCAACGGCATTGGCAGCAAACATCGTTTCTTTCTGTTCGTGGTGGCCACGTAAAAAATATTTTATTGCGAAAAAAATTGTTTCAGCAGTTATTATTTGAAGCGATGCAGTCGCTTAAATTGTCGTTGCCGTAGAGGTGATGATTTGCCGCTATGTTGCGGCTTTGTTACCTGCCTTCATTAACTAGTTGAGCGTGCAATTACCTTTTTAGGCCGTACCTAGCTCACGAGCTTTCTTTCTGTACTCTGCAAAAAGAAAGTACGGACAAATAAAAAACTAAAGCGATATGGTTTTTTTCTAACAATCGTTTCTTCAAAATGCTATTTTTGAATAGTAGCAATTATTAATGTTCTAATTGTCTTTCTCGGATGGATTGTAAGGTCGAAAAAATTTTCTGAAATTATTTTCAATTCAGATTGTTATCAATGTTGTGGTGGCAAAAAAGTCTTGCGCAAAACAGCAACAATCTGATTAAACAAACTGCAAATTTGTTGTTAATACCCACGCAAAAAAAATGTCACTACAAAAACACATTTTGCAATTTAAAATATACTTGACATCAATGTTTAGAAGCGTTGCAATGCTGTTCGAAAATTATGCTTAAGTGTGATTTTCGCGTCTGAAAGAGAAGGGATTACTTCTCACGGAAGACAAAAAAACAACCTATAGGAAGTAATAAGGGAGAAATCGATGAAGATAGGCCAAAATAAATCGTTACTCGCAATAGCGATGGCGTCGGTGTTAGCTGCGCCGATTGCTATGGCAGATGAAGATCGTGATGGTGATGGCGATAGTGATCATTATGCAGAGAGTTCTAAAAAAGAAATCACGTTTATTCACTCCGGTGATTTCCACGGTGACTTTCATCCGCATGTCAACGGTCGTGCAGACGCACCCAATGCAGCCGTGCTTGAAGGCGGTATGGCACGCGCCGTAACATTGATCAATGAAATTCGTAGTGATGAAGAAAACGTTATCCATGTACACACAGGTGACACCATTGCGGGTAGTGCAACTGCAACCTTTACCAAAGGTGATGCCTTAGTTCAAATGGTTGACCAATTAGGTATTGACGTAGCCACACCAGGTAACTGGGAGTTCTCATACGGTGTTTACCGTTATCTCCAGTTTTTCGGCACCGATGGCGATATTGAGCCCATTGGTGATAACAGCTCCATGGCTATTAAAATTGAGCCTAGTGAAGAAGGTTTGATTCCAACCTATGGCGCGGCATTTCGTGAAGTGACTTATTATGACGAGTCCACGGGAACTACACGCACAGCAATGAATCGCTGGGGTATGGTTGCGGCGAATGTTTATGAGAACGGTACCAAAAATCTTGATCCAGGTGTTTCATCCAAAGGTGTTGGTAAACTTTTGACGCCACCTTACCGTATTATCACCAAAGATGGTGTAAAGATCGGTTTTATCGGATGTACCACCAACCGTGGTCCACAAGTCGTAAGTTCTACAATTACAACCGGTGTTGCTTTCACTAACTGTAAAGGCGAAGTGAAGTTCCCGCAAAATCGTCCCATCAAATGGGCGAATGCTGATGCAGCGACTGTTGCAGCCAATATGGGTACTGAGAAAAACCCAACCATCCCTACCCCAGAAGGTGGTGATAAAGGACACGTAACTAAAAGCGAAATCGAAAAATGGACTAAATACCTTCGTGATGTTGAAGGTGTCGATTTGGTCGCAGTCATGTCAGAAGCAGGTATTGCGGAAAATATTTATGCCGCAGAAAATCTAGGACAAGGCGATGCCACATGGAATGGCCCCGATATCTACTTCTCATCTGATATGCATGAAGAAACCAATCAAGCCGTTATTGTTACCGACCCTAATGGCAAAAAAGTCATTATTGTTGAAAATAGTGAAGATATCGCACAGATCGGTGAGCTTGAAATCGAAGTTATCAAAACAGATGGCAAGTACCGTATTGCAGAGTGGGAATACAAAGCACATGATATTTTAGATCATATTGCTGAAGACTCTGATATGGCAGATTTGGTTGATCAAGTTGATGCAGAAATGGCTGCCATGATTGCCAGTGGTAATGCAGTTAATCCATACAATGGTCACAAACTTGAGCACCAATTAAGTGATACGGTTGGTACGACTGACATGATCATTGAACGTAATCGTTTCTCCAATGAACACGATCCTGCGAACAAAGTCATGCCTGCAGTTATTGAAGGTACGGGTCATGCGTTAATTACTGATGCGTTCCGTGTGTTAACCAATTCTCAAGTCGGTGGTATCCGTGGTTTCCGCTATACCAATACTGTCTTGCCTGGTGATCAAATCACTTGGGGCTTGTTGTATCACTACATGCCTATTGGTCCACAAGTCGCAACTGCTGCTATCCCCACAACCGCATCATCTGAGCCTGCTCCTACGGTAGACAATGATGGCGATGGTCGTATTTGGGAAGATAACGCGGATAACAAACGTCACTTCCTTGGTTGGCCACGTAGCTTGCAACAAGAAATGGAATTATCCGGCAATTCAACCATGAACCCTATTGTGCGTAACTGGGGCGGTGGTTGGGTCTTCAACTACTCCGGTGTTAAATTCGATTTCAAACCGACGGGTAAGAACTTTAACAAGTACGGTAAAGCACTTAGCGCTCGTGTAAGCAATATGATGTTGACCGGTGGTGATAATAATCCTGCCAACGATACAGCAGTAACAGGTGCCTTAGGCGAGAAAGTAACGTATGCGTCCTACTACTATGACGAGGACCATAATCGCATTAACCGTAACCAAATCGTTACGGGTGGCCAATTGGCAAAATATAACGCGGCCAATGGTACTAGTTTGACATTACGGGAATTTGCAAGTCTTGGAAACAGAATTCAAGTGCTTGCTAAGGACAACGATGGCAATTTAGTGATGGCGACTCCACAAGCGTATGCTGATGCGAAAGCAGCGGGCAAAATGCAAGTGGTTGATGCCGTTGAAGCATTAGCGCGTTACATCGAAGGTGGCGCCATGAATGTCTATAACTGGAATGCAGTCGCGATGGCCAAAGGTGATGTTAAGCATGTTGCTCAAGGTCTTGGTGGTAATGTTGTTGCTGCTAATTTTGAGTTCCCTCGCATCAACTTAGTGAATGATGCCGGTAACACAGAAAATACCTTAGTTGACTGTACTGCAGAGTTTGGTTCACCATGTATCGAACCTTTCCGTGGTGCAGAAGGTGCTGTAACCAATGGTAATGTTACATTACCTGGAAATTACATCAAAGGTGTAGCAGACGCCCCTGCTGACGAAGGTAATTTCTAAGTTCGCTTAGTCATTATTTTTAAAGGCAAAAAACCCGCTCTTTCGAGAGCGGGTTTTTTTCTAATCTCTACTTATAATACTGTCTGCATAGCATTGCGTGTAAATAGGCGCATGCGTATAATTAGTGCTCTTTGTCGTGATTGATTAACTGCGGCAGCTAATAATAAACCCAAATGTCATAGGTAGTATTTGATGAGGTTGTTCAGGCTTTTCAATGTAGTGCTTGCCACTATATCTTCGCTCTTGATTTCATGTGCCCAACAAACTGTCATGCAGCATGAGCACCAAGCCATGCAGTCTGATTCGGCGACAATGACTCATTCCATGTCCTCGAACGCCGCTTTGTTCGAAGACAAAACCAATGCACCGCAACTCGAATCTCGTCATAAACATTATCGTTTCCGCTTGTATAGCCAAGAAACACCGATTCCAATGAAAAAAATTCACTCATGGGTGGTGCACGTGGAAGACCTTGAAGGTCATGCCATTGAGAATGCAGAGATTTTTGTATTTGGTGGTATGCCCATGCATAAACATGGCTTTTCAACTAAACCTGTGGTGAAACAATATTTAGGCAATGGTGATTATTTAGTTGAAGGGATTAAATTTACCATGCAGGGTCATTGGCAAATACGCTTTAATATAAAACACCAGGCTAAACGCGACCGAGTGGTTTTTGATATTCATTTATGAAAATAATAAAAGGAATAAAAATGCGAATTGTTCTTTTCGTATTAGTATTAATGCTTTCGGCTTGTGTTAATCCACCAGCAAAAGTAACGCCTCATCAAATGAATGCACAAACTGTTTGGACAGCGGCGGAACTCAATATAATAAAAAGTCTTTCCTTGTCCAGTTTGCCCGAGCAACCGACGGATAAAAGTAATCGTGTATTGCAAAACCAACAAGCGCAACAATTAGGGCAGCAATTATTTTTTGACACACGCTTGAGCGCCAATGGAAAAGTGGCATGCGCGACTTGTCATCAACCGGCGCTTTATTTTACCGATGGTCTTAAAACGGCCCAAGGTTTGAGCATAACTCGTCGTAATACGCCCAGCATTGTTGGTGCTGCCTATGGTATTTGGTTTTTTCATGATGGCCGCAGTGACAGTTTATGGTCTCAGGCATTAGGTCCTATTGAAAATGAATTGGAGCATGGGATTAATCGTGCTTGGTTAGCGCAACAGATTTTTTATGACCAATCCTTGCGACAACAATATGAAACTATTTTTGGTGCCATGCCCGAATTAAATAATCAAACAATATATGCAAAGTTCGCCGGGCCTGTGGCAGATAAACAAGCCATGGCCAATTGGCAAGCCATGAGCGATGCGGCGCGGAAAGATATTAATACCGTATTCGCTAATGTCGGTAAATCGATTGCGGCTTATGAATCAAAATTAAAACCAGCCGCATCTCGCTTTGATCAATATGCCGAAGCAATCCTACGCGGACAGATTCAGCAAGCAGAGAAAATTCTCAATAAAGATGAAATAGCCGGACTCAAACTATTTATTGGTGAGGCGATGTGTACGGTTTGTCACAATGGTCCGATGTTTAGTGATTCCATTTTTCACAATATCGCAACGCCACCGGCTTCGACTAAAAATTATGATTGGGGGCGTTATCCGGCGGTTGCTCAGGTTTTGAAAAGTGAGTTCAATTGCTCGGGTGATTTTAATGATAGCGAAAACAAAACTTGTAATGAGCTTAACTATATTGTTAAAGACAAACATCATACGATTGGCGCTTTTAAAACACCGAGTCTGCGCAATGTGAGTAAAACCGCACCCTATATGCACGCCGGTCAATTTGAGTCTTTAGCGGATGTTATCGAGCATTATAATAAACCAGCAAAAACCTTGATCGGTCAATCGGATCTCATGAAAATCAAATTGGATGAAAAACAGAAAAAACAGATAGAAGCATTTCTGTTGAGCTTAGATAGTGAGATCGCAGCCGATGTCAGTTATTTACAAGCGCCTTAGGATATTATGAAAAAACATTATTACCTGATTTTCCTGATATTGTCTTTTTTACCGCTAGCAAGTCTTGCCGCCAAGGGTGATCAGTCCTTTACTTCATTTAAATACGCTAAGTTTGATTACTTCGATAGTTATGTCGAAGATGGTCTAAACGAATCATTTGAACATGAAAATCACTTGCTTAAAACCGTTAGTTATACCGCGCCACGTAACAAAATATTGAGTTGGTCATTACTTCTGGCTTTTGATGAAAAAAATAGTATCGACAGACTCAACGCAAGCCTAGATTGGGGTGGGCTGACCACAGAAGTGGAGCAAGGTAAACTTGCCGGTCATTTTAGTGAAGTGATTAATGATCAAGGACGAAAGGAAACCGTCTTTCCACAAAACCAAACAGGTCGAGTGCAAACCATTATTCCATCGTCGGCGACCTACGAAAATGATTGGTTAGCGTTTAAAGTGGGTTTGAGAAATTCGCGAAATGCAATTCGTACAGATGGTTTTGTTTATTTGGATTATAGTCGACCTAGTGTTGTCAAAGCCGACGTAAGCTTTGCCAGTGGTTTACCGGATACGATTGTTGATGCAGAATCAACGAAACGCCTTTATGCATACTGGTTCAAAATGGACCCATTACGCGCGCTTTTTCAAGATGGTGTTAAGATTCCTGCAAAATTCGGTTCCATGAATCATCGGCCTGGCGGCGTAATCACGGGTCATTTTTTTCGACCCGAAATTTTAATTGGCGCTTTCCAAAGCAAAGC
>JAOUJM010000188.1 GCA_029883265.1 Gammaproteobacteria bacterium | reverse complement strand
CCTATAACCATGAAAGACCCAATATGGCATTGGACGGTATGACACCGAAACAAAAACTGGCCCTGGTGGCCTAACTATGGATTCTACTATTGCATCACGTTAAAAATGGGGGGATTACCATGGTGCGCGTCGAAGCCATCTCATTAGATGAATTTTTCGATGCGAGAAAAAATAAGCCCGATGTTTTGAAAATAGATGTCGAGGGCGCTGAATATGCTGTACTGCGCGGCATGAAAGGCTTATTAAGCGAGACAAAACCTCGCCTGTTTTTGGAAATTCATCCACAAACCCTGGTTCACTTCAACACGTCTGTTGAAGAGATTTTGTCATTGCTAATTGATGCGGATTATCAATTATTTGAAATTGAAGAATTACGAAATCTGGACCCTGCCAATGCCTTACGAGCACTCGAAAAAAAATCAGTTATCGAATACAACTCTATGATTTATGCGATACCTAACACTTAAACCAAAGACCTTTCGGTAACTCAATGAAATACATGTATTTTCATCCATATCATTTCAACAAAATCGAAATCGAAATCGAAATCGACCGCAATCTTTTTATTTAAAATAATGATTATCAACGAGTCTTTTAAAACAATGATGCTTGAACAATCATTCATCAACAGTGTGACTGGTCCGTTTTTTAATGGATTCTTTCTTCGAATATTTTCCATTTAATCATGACTTACTGTTAGCACGTCTAGTTTCCGTTGTCGTAGTCGGAAAATATTCTTTAAAAATTAGGCTAAAGTTCGCCGCCTCAGAAAACCCCACTCTGATTGCGTCGCGTTTTATTGAATAGTCTGTTTACGACAGCATCCTCCTTGCCCTCTGCAGACGGTTTTTATTCACAAACTGCTACACGATTATTCAAAACTCAAGTTTAAAAACACGCACATTCACTGCCATCGACATATTACAACTCGATGCAAGCGGTGCTACATAGATCTTCTTAACTACGGATATTATCTAGCACTGACTGCGTACACAGGACTGTTTTATAGCTGACGGCACATGACGACAAGCAAGTTTTTGCTTTGTACCAATATCATCGCCAGAACTTTTTAGAAATGCCCTTACGCGCTTCACAAACTATGCTTGCTCATTTGGCAACACGCAGTAGTCATCAACACCTAAACGCAAACACGCTAATAAAGTTTCGCTATCCATTTTGCGCACAGCCACCACCAAAGGACAGCTTTTTATTTGTTGCCTCACTTCTAAAACTGTATAAGCACTTAGCTCCGACCATTGATCGAAATATAACAATACGACTGAAATAACACATTCATCTCCGTCCAGTTGCTGCTGCCGAAACGACCGAAAGCCAAAAAACGCCACAAAATCGATCAAGTTGCTAGGCCACAACTCGCCGCATCCATTAATGCATACAATACGTGCATTGCTCACTAGTCACCCTTTTCCGATAAATACCAATGCAGGCGAATCAGTCATTATTGAAAATCGGTTTTCGATTTTTCTGCAGTCTATAGAAATCACAACTACCACGGTTACTCCATCATTCACTTCGTGCAATGACGTCATAAGTCTAAATTTTTAAAATCGTTTATAAACAAAATACTCATTGCACAAATGGAACGGAGAACAGTTTGTTGTGAGAATATGGTTTTTTCATATCATAGACAGATGCCGACTGTTTTAAAGCAAGACAGAAAAATCACTAGAATCTTAGTTTGGTAGCGTGAATGTTGAGCACAAAATCTTGAAAATATTTTTGATTATAAAAATGGAGGCGAGCATCGGATGAGCAACGATACAAATCAACCAAAAACAAGTTTTCATCAGAGACCATAGCACGACGCTATGATCTCTGTAGGACAACTAAAAACTAAGTGGCATTCCTATTCGCAATATAAAACTGCCTTGTTTCACAGTTGTTGCTGCATCAGCAGAGCGGTTGGCCAAACCCAATTGATAGACCGCATCAGCATATAGTTTGAAACTACTCAATTTGAAAGCGTATCCAGCGCCCAAACTCATTCCATAATTCACAGGATTCATTTGCGCCTCGCTCCATGTTTGTTCGGACGAGTTATTAATAAAACCTGATAATTCGGTGCTCACCTTGCCGAAGCCATAACCGACAAATAAACCTGCATCAAGCGTCAAAAGATTCATTTGATAAGTAAGCTGAATCGGAATTTCAAGCTCGTTATAGCTGATTTTGGTATCTTGGACATCCGGTACAATCAGCGCATAACCACGTGCGAAATTAAGCATCAAACCAGTTTTCATTTTTATAGTGTCTTTAACTGGGTGGCTATATAAAACACCTAATACCGGTGACATATTCGGAGCAATATCAACACCACTAGGATCGGGGTCATAACTAGTTTCGGTACTCGTGAAGCCTAATACCGGCGTAATATCACTCGCTTGAACAGATAAGGATAAAAACATACCACATGCTGCCAATAGTAGAATAAGCTTTTTCATTTTCATAACCTCATGATTTAATTTGAACCATAAGAAATTTACATTTCGCTACATTCAGCGGCTTTGTAGCGCTTGTGCTTTAACACTATTCTCCAGATGTACACATAACGTAAAATCCTTTGACCTAACCAGAAATACTCTCTGAATATCAATCTGTTAAGTCAACTTAAAAGATTCAATGCGAAGTCCTGTTTCTACTGCAAACTGACATCAAAACGCATAGTTTTTTGGCAAAAGAAATAAACCATAAGCTGCTTTTTTGCATATCCGTTGCCCAATTAATTGAATTAATCAGAAATAAAGCAAAATATCCACACAATAAATAATCATATATTTATAAATAGAAACAAACCTATCATTTTTTGTTCAATTACTGTCAACCGTCGTGGATTTGCTACGTTTATGGAATAGAGGGATTAACCCCATTGCAACACACCTATTCATAACAATTATAAGTGTCACTTACTCGCGAGGAAAACAACATGACAACAGACACCGATACTTCAAAACGTAGTTTTATTAAAAAAGCCGCCTATATCGCCCCAGTCATACTAACACTACCCGTCAGTCTTCAACTGGCATCTGCCGGTTCTGTTATGCATGGAAATAATGGCGTAGGCAATGGTTTGGACCCTCAACCCTATGGTGATCCGCCGATTAATGACGGCCCAGGAACGGGACCGAGCAACCCAGGAAACCAAGGCGGCGCGCTTTAAAACTTTGGGTAAAAACTAGTTTTTAATAATCAGACCTTTGCTACAAGGCATAACAGCGTTTTTCTAGTTCAGAGACAAGCGATGGATCTACGGGCGCTCAGTATTGGGCGGCTTAGCGGAATTTAAGCCCCCCACATTGGGCGTGCCCGATCACAGCCAAAGACTCAGCAATGATTTGAACACTTTTGTAGAAAACTTATTACTAGTGCATCATCCAACCGCCTCCCTCGCCTGCTCATCATTAAATTATTCTCAGTTTTTTCGTCAAGAATCATGGCAAACAGCCACAATACAAGCACCTACATCCATTGCTTGGCAAGCATCAATGCTCGGCACTTAGCGGTTTGAAACCCATGAGCACCAAAAAAAATAATAAATAGTCGACGAGTGCTTAAAACGTTTGCGAAATGTTATAGTTTATGGCGCTATGGACATTAAATGCATCCGCTTGCGATAAGTGATTTTAAATGCTTCTGGTTTTTAGATACGGACCATTCAATTTTAGCTTTTTGTTGCCTACTAAAACCATCAGGAGTGATGTAGGGCGCAACAAAAACAAATACTAATCAATGTTAAATGCTCGAAGCAATACAAAAAGGAGAATCTTAATGAAGATGAAGCTGCTTGTGTTTACGTTTTTTCTAAGTGTTAGTTTTACTAGTTCACATGCGATAGAGCCAGCTTATTACATTAACGAACTTAATTTTTCGCTTGTTTCAACACACTACGAAAAACTATTACGCGTGGTTTCTCAAGCGGATGAGTTCGAAGCCTTGTTAGCGGTTAATGCTATTGGCAACATGTTAGTTAGCAAAGCCCCTGAATTAAAAAAGGAGGCACTTAATTATGTTTCTTATCTGCTAATTAAGCACCCAAAGCTCATGGTGACATGGTTAGCTGGTGACGAAGATGCGTATTTATCCTTTCAAAATGGCATACAAAATAAATTTTATATTTATGAGGATCGAGTAAAGGAACGAGAAAAACTACGTAATGATGTGATTGCGAGTCTAACCCGACACGTTGACGAGCAAAAAGAATCTTTTTTAAAAGATAAAGCAAAAGAGATTCTGCGAATTTACAAACAAACAAAAATTCAAATTAAGCCTGATTTGTAGCTTAAGAAACAATGGAATTTGGAAAACCTTATGTTTATTCTTTTCGCTATTTGCTTGTCTTTGCAAAAAGGGGAATGCTCATGCTAACGCTATGCCGCCTTTACGCGAAATAAGAATCTTGACAAGCACTAATCATTCCGCGCTCACCGAGTAACCGCGTCTTCCTGTATTACAAGCATTCATTGCACTTTTGTTAGCCCTATGGCGCGAGTCAAACAGCACCATCGGCACAAACTTTTTAAAAACCCGTGTACGAACAAATTCGAAATGGAGCCCCCCCAAAATCCCTCGGCACAAGTTTCAATATCAGTCACCAGCTCAGCAACACGCAAAATGAATTTTTTAATTTATGGACAGACGCTGACGGTGTACATAACATAATCTACAACGCGGTTGAACAACAATGGCAAGCAAAAGTGGATTTTTCCACGCACGCCGCGAGCAGTCCACTCAATGTTGCAAGCAATAATAAAATTGTGAATGTCTGGCAAGTTGGACAAACGTTTTACAGCAATTATTTAACCGATAACGGTTGGTCAGAAGCAAGCGCCATCACTCAACTAGCCGGTGCATACTACCCAGCATTAAATGCGAACCAAGATATTTTTGCTTTAACTTGGCGAGAAAATATTGCCGATGGACAGCTGATCAAAGCTTTGCGCACCACGGATTTAAGCTGGACCGATGAAAATATCAAAACGCTGAGTCAGCGCTTACCCGTAGATAGTAATATTCAAGTCAGTCACTTCAATCAAGGGTTTAAAACCATTTGGGTCGCACCAAATTTGAATGATGCAAGCTTTCCCCGCTGAATCGTGTCCGGCTATCAGCGCATAATTGGCTTACACACCCGGAAACGATCGATTTTTGATCATTCTAAAAAACTGACCGATTATTAGGTCGCTTCTGCAGGCATAGCCTCGATTCACCTAAAAAACACAATAAAAAGCAACATACAGGGTTTGCTCAGCAAGGGAATAATCATATAAAATACAAGTACTTTAAACCATAATATTTTACTTATGGTTCTTATCATTATTATTTACTTTCTTTTATCGTTCACCAACCTATAATCATTTCCAATCTGCTGGCAACTAGGCCAGACGGAGACAGACTTCATATCTAACGGAGGAAACACAATGGCTGAAAAGACCTATAGCGCGGGCGTAAAAGAGTACCGCGAAACTTACTGGATGCCAGAATATACACCAGCTGACACCGATATTCTTGCTTGTTTTAAAGTTACTCCACAACCTGGCGTACCTCGTGAAGAGGTTGCTGCGGCAGTAGCGGCTGAGTCTTCAACCGGTACTTGGACTACAGTTTGGACTGACTTATTAACTGACCTTGATCACTACAAAGGTCGTGCATACGCCATCGAAGACGTACCTGGCGATGACACTTGTTTCTATGCGTTTGTTGCTTACCCAATCGATCTTTTCGAAGAAGGTTCAGTCGTAAACGTAATGACTTCTTTAGTTGGTAACGTATTTGGTTTTAAAGCCTTACGTGCACTTCGTTTAGAAGATATCCGTTTCCCAATCGCTTATGTCATGACTTGTAATGGACCACCACAAGGTATCCAAGTTGAGCGTGATATGTTGAACAAATATGGCCGTCCTCTTTTAGGTTGTACTATCAAGCCAAAACTTGGTCTTTCAGCTAAAAACTACGGTCGTGCATGTTACGAAGGTCTTCGTGGCGGTCTTGACTTCACTAAAGATGACGAAAACGTTAACTCACAACCATTCATGCGTTGGAGACACCGTTTTGACTTCGTTATGGAAGCCATTCATAAAGCCGAAGCAGAAACTGGCGAGCGCAAAGGTCATTACTTAAACGTAACTGCACCTACCTCTGACGAAATGATGAAACGTGCTGAGTACGCCAAAGAAATCGGCGCACCTATTATCATGCATGACTACATCACTGGTGGTTGGTCAGCTAACACTCAATTAGCACAATGGTGTCAAGACAACGGTATGTTGTTACACATTCACCGTGCAATGCATGCGGTTCTTGACCGTAACCCACACCACGGTATTCATTTCCGCGTCTTGACTAAGATTTTACGTCTATCCGGCGGCGACCACTTGCACTCTGGTACGGTTGTAGGTAAGTTGGAAGGTGACCGTGAAGCGACGCTAGGTTGGATCGATATCATGCGTGATTCATATATCAAAGAAGATCGTTCACGCGGTATTTTCTTCGACCAAGATTGGGGTTCAATGCCTGGCGTACTTCCAGTAGCGTCTGGTGGTATCCACGTATGGCACATGCCTGCATTGGTTAGCATCTTTGGTGATGACTCTGTCTTGCAATTCGGTGGCGGTACATTAGGCCATCCTTGGGGTAATGCTGCAGGCGCCGCTGCTAACCGTGTTGCGGTTGAGGCTTGTGTTGAAGCACGTAACCAAGGTCGTGAGATTGAGAAAGAAGGTAAAGATATTCTTACCACTGCTGCGGCACATAGCCCAGAACTTAAGATCGCTATGGAAACTTGGAAAGAAATCAAGTTCGAATTCGACACCGTTGATAAATTGGACGTTTCTCATAAGTAATAGAGACCATTTATTAAATTGCTGAACTTTTTGCGCCCCTCACACTTACCCCAAGGGTGAGCGTGAGGGAAACAGAATTCGAAATTAATTTGGAGATTTTAAAATGAGTAATATGCAAGATTACAAATCAAGCTTAAGCGATACTTCCAGTCGCAAGTTTGAAACTTTTTCTTACTTACCTGCTTTATCTGATGATCAAATTCGTAAACAAATCGAATACATTGTTAGCAAAGGCTGGAACCCAGGCATCGAGCATACTGAGCCTGAAAATGCATTTAGTAACTATTGGTACATGTGGAAATTGCCTATGTTCGGTGAAACTAACGTAGACACTATCCTTGCAGAAGTTGAAGCTTGTCACAAAGCACACCCAGACAACCATGTTCGTTTGTTGGGCTTTGACAACTATGCTCAATCTGCTGGTGCAGCGATGGTTATCTTTCGCGGTAAAACTGTTTAATTAGGCAGGGCATCGCACATATAAAGCCCCTGCCCGGCAACGGACAGGGGCTTTATTTTAGCAAAAGTGTAAAAACGTTTTCTAAACGGTGAAGACATCAGGCAAAGCAAATTTTATTAACTAATGGGCTTGAGCCCAATGCAATACTTACGTCAGATTAGTGTAACGCAAACAGCACTATCTAAACATAAGGTCGCAATTTTTTAGCATAGTGGCAGTTAACCAAGGTGCAACAAATGAATAAACCCAAGATATATGTAGGCATCGATAAAGACATCAATGGTGGCATGACCACAATTGGCAAAATAATTCGTGATGCCTGGGTATTTGGCATTATTCCCGAAACAGAAACTTGTGAAGGCTGGAATTTAGCTGGCATTGATTCATTGCTACAAAAAGTAAATAACGAATGGGATAAATACGGCTGCTTAGTCAGCTTCTTACCCCCAGAATTACGTGAACGTCATGACCGTATTCACGGCAATGCTATGGAAAAAGCCCGAGCTGCCGGTTGGTCAGGCGAAGTTGAAACCGACGACGAAGATTAAACAGATTCAAGCAACGATTTGAAGGTGTGTTATGGCAAATAAATTAGATGCGGAACAATACAAGATTAAATCAGAACCTTATTACCAACCCGTCGCAGACGAAGTCGAGCTTTATGAGGCGGCTTACGGTGCACGCATGCCGATGATGCTCAAAGGTCCTACCGGATGTGGTAAATCACGTTTTGTGGAACATATGGCATGGAAACTTCAAAAACCGTTAATCACAGTTGCATGCAACGAAGACATGACAGCTTCAGATTTGGTGGGGCGTTTTCTTTTAGACAAAGATGGCACAAAATGGCAAGACGGCCCTTTAACCACTGCGGCGCGCATTGGAGCAATCTGTTACTTGGACGAAGTAGTCGAAGCACGCCAGGATACAACGGTTGTCATTCACCCCTTAACCGACCACCGTCGTACTTTGCCTTTGGATAAAAAAGGTGAACTTGTCGAAGCCCATCCAGATTTTCAATTGGTGATTTCTTACAACCCGGGTTACCAAAGTTTGATGAAAGATTTAAAACAATCAACCAAACAACGTTTCGGTGGATTGGACTTTGATTATCCGGAAGAAAAAATCGAAACTGAAATCGTCTCCAAAGAATCTGACGTTGATGCGAAAACTGCCGCTAAACTAGTGCAAATCGCCCATCGTGCGCGTAACTTAAAAGGTCATGGTTTGGACGAAGGCATTTCTACCCGTTTATTGGTATACGCAGGACAACTAATCACTAAAGGCGTTAATCCTGTCACCGCATGCTCTATCACAATGGTGACTCCATTAACCGATGATCCTGATATGCGCGATACCTTAAACGCCGCCGTGCAGACGTTTTTTGGGTAAAAATTTGCGTTTGGTTGAATCCACTTTATTGTCGAATTCAACACTGATCAAGTCCCCTCCCCTATGGGAGAGGGTTAGGGTGAGGGATAAAAGTATGGATACTTTAAAAAAACGCCCGAAAATTTCGAAGACATCAGCACGAAGCAAGAAACTGCTTTAGCTGATGTTTCGAAATAGACAAGTAAATGGATATGAGTTTAAACGCTAGTTCCCTTAGGAAATTGTATTGTCGATTTCCTATGTGTTTCAGAAAAACGGGTTGTTAACGTTGACGCAGGTCAACACCAACAACCAACAGAATACGATCTTAAAAGAACAGAGGTTTTGAACACTCAGGGATATAAGATCATTCGTTTTTGGAACAACAATATTTTTCTACATACTGAAAGCGTTTTAACTACGATT
>JAOUJM010000189.1 GCA_029883265.1 Gammaproteobacteria bacterium | reverse complement strand
CTACAATCAAATCTAACTCCTCAATTGGTGGTGATGGATTCAATGAATTTCGTTTTGAAGATTTGAAAGGCGATGAAGAAATCTATCTTCAAGCAGAAAAAGATTGGAATACCTTAGTTAAAAATAATCGTTCATTAAGTATTGGCAACGATGAAACGATTGATGTTGGGCACGATCGCAGTAAATCCGTGGGTAACGATCAAAGTGAAAGTATCGGTTCGAATAAAACCATTACGGTTGGTAAGAATCATCGGGAATCAATTGGTGAAAATGCCTCGATTGATATTGCAAGCAATTCAACAACGACTGTTGGTAAAGATGAATCAATGACGATTGGTGCTAATCAAACATTAGATGTTGGCGCCGATCAAACCGCAAATATTGGTGCGAATCAAAGTTTAAGCGTTGCCTCCAATCAAACTGTCAATATTGGTCGTAATAGTGATTGGGAGATAGGCGCGGCCCTTGGTCAAGTTATTGGTAAAGACTTTGCGTTGGATGTGGGTGCGAATGCGGATATGACGACAGGCAAAAGTTATAATGTGAATGTCGGGAAAAAAATGAAATTTACGGTGAGCGACTCTATTGTATTTGAATGCGGTGGTGCGAGCATAGAAATGAAAAAGAACGGCAAGATTGTTATCAAGGGTAAGGATATCGACCTCAGAGGTGATGGCAATATTGTGCTTAAGGCATCAAAAATATCACAAAATTAATGATTGGCTAATTATGCAAAAGACAATTAAACAAACAGATATTACAAGTCTGCAATCATCCCAACTTAGGCAAGCCGAGTATGTTGGTGTTGACGCGCAACAGGTGTTAGTGAAAATCGATAATGAGATATATCCTATTCGTCATTGTGCTGGGCGGGTGATCGCTGATGGCGTTTTGGCGAAGTTGGAGCCGGGTGATTGGCTGGTGGTTATGTTTGACGCAGTGCAACCTGAGCAATCCTTATTGTTAGATCGTGTTTATAATTTACAAGAAATTGAACTTAATCCCTTTAAGAAAGAAAAAGCCAAACTAAAAACCGAAATCATGGTTGACGAGAAACTCTTGAGCCTGGAAGCGATGGAGCAATTGAGTTTACGTTGTGGTGATAGCGCGATAATTCTGGATAAGAATGGAAAAATTACCATTCGTGGAAAAAATCTCATATCACACTCCGAAGGTATGAATCGTATTAAAGGCGGTGCCGTTAATATTAATTGACGGTAACCTTGTCTAGTTTTGCTTTTTCCAAAATAAACAGTAGTCGCTAATGAGTGAATATTTGCCTGATATTATTGAAGAGCATATTGAAGAAGCTTGCTTTTTATGGGCACACTACCATAGTGCCGCTTATGCCGCTAATTATCATTTTGAAGATCTAAAGTTTATTGAACAACGTATGCAAGCGCATGTTGATGGCTTTATGCTTGCGCCGGCACAGGCGAAACATTTGGCGCTGGATATTCTCACCATGGATAGCGCGAGTCATTTTTTTGTATGCGCGATCATTTGTTTAGGTGCCGAAGATGACATAGCCCTGTTTCAACTTCTGCAAGCCATAGCTGAAGAACATACTTTTTCTGCGGGTGTGGTTGATGCTTTTGCGTTTGTGGATAAACGTTTGGCGCGTTTAGCCGTGAACAAACTGTTGCAACAAGAAGACGAGCTCTATCAGATACTGGGCTTGTTGGCATGGCATCGCATTGGTGGAAAATTATCTCAATTACAAAAAGCAATGAACTTGAGTCAGGCCAATGAATTTCAACCCATCATTCTGCGTTTGATTGGTGAACAGGCGGATGAAATTAATCGTGTTTATTTGTTTCATTTTCTAGAATCGAAAGATCCCCATTTGCAATTGGAGGCGGCACGTGCCTTGAGTTTGTTTAGGGAGTATCGTGGCGTTGAGAAATTGAAACAGCTTTGTGATCATCCCGATGTGGATTTTGATGATATTGCATCGGTGCTAATGCGAGTATTGGCGCATCAAGAGGCAGTTATGTTAGTGGATGCTCTAATCAGTAGGCGACAAATCGAAAAAGCGATTGCGGCTATACACCATTTTGCTGATCCACGTTACGTGCCTTACTTGCTAATACAAATGTTAGACAAACAGCATTATGCGGCTGCCTGCCATGCGTTTTTTCAAATCACCGGCATTCTCGGCAAAGATGAATGCTTGCTGAAGACGCTTGATGAGATTGATGGTTTTGGTAAGTTGTCGCCTCAAGCTTATCCTGAATATGATCTGGCAAAATTAGAGAACTGGTGGCAGCAACAATCAACAAGCTATAAGACAGGTGTGCGTCATTTTATGGGTCAGATATTAAGTCCTGAATTAGTTGTACAGGCTTTGCAATATAGTCGGCAAAGTCATCGTCATTGGGCGGCAAAAGAGTTTGCGCTGATGGATGCGAATAATCCGTTGTTGGATGTGGCTGAGCCATGTCGTTTGCAACATATGAAATTGGCAGGTGTTGCCTTGATGCAACAGAAAGCGCAGACCTATGGCTAAACACAATGTAAGCATTGCAGATATGAGTCTGCTCACTTCTGTCGGTGCCAATAGTCTGCAAACACTAAACTCAGTGATGGCCAACCTAATACGGGTTAAGGAACAAGTGGGTTTATATGAATGTGAGCCTAGCGATCAATTCAGTGATGATAGTGAAACCGTGAAAGCGGCCTCGCTTTATTATGACGATGATTTAAAGCGGATTACAAATCCGGCCCAACGTTTTGCGCATATTGCTGGACGTGCCTTGCTGAACCTGCAAGAAATTAAACATTTTGATGAGCAGGCCTGGGCGCAATGTGGGTTGTATATATGCTTACCAGAAGCTCGATTGAATTGGCAAAAAAATAATATTGATGAATTTCTTTATCATTTTCATAATGTGATTCAACGGGATTTTACTCGTAATGAAGACGTATCCTTTATTGGGCCGGTTGGCGGTTTGCATGCACTTAGCCAAGCCATGAAAAAAATTCAAAGCGGTGAATTACAGAAGGTGATCGTCGGCGGGGTTGAGAGTTATTTATTACATGCCTGGTTGCATCAACTAGACGATGCCTATTTACTTAAGTCAAATCGAAATGTCGATGGATTTATTCCTGGTGAAGCCGCTGGGTTTGTTTTATTGGAAGCGGCTTCGGCAACAAAGGAAGTAAAAATAACTCAATCGGCGATTTTACAAAATCAAGATTTGCGCTCAATTAAAACCGGTGCTAGTTTGACTAAGCTTTTACAAACCTTATTACAAGGCGTATCGAGCAGGCCGCAAATTGTTTGTGATTTAAATGGGCAATCAGCCCGCATGAAAGAATGGGGCTTGGCTGCGCAACGTTTGGCGCAACAGATTGGGTGGCCGCCAGCGCTCATCCATCCCGCAGCGAATTTTGGTGATATTGGTGCCGCCACCTTACCTGTGTTAATGGGTTTAGGTGCCATGATGTTAAAGCAACAAAAAGTGAATAGTTCCGATGTGCTGGTTTGGTGTGGCGATCGTCACGGAAATCGCGCTGGTTTATTATTAACTCATTAAACATTTTAAGGACAGACGATGACAGCAACAATCAGTGTGAACGGAAGAACCGTGGTCCATGCCGGTAGTGACGGCGTGGTGATGTTTGCTCCGGATGTTTGTTTAACGCCAACGCCGGGTGGCCCGGTTCCGATTCCATATCCCAATATTGCAAAGTCTTCAGACACAGCGCAAGGCAGCAAAGAAGTAAGCATGGATGGAAATCCGATTATGTTGCAAGGATCGGTATTTTCTACCAGCACTGGGGACGAAGCCGGCTCTAACGGTGGTGTTGCGAGCGGAGTGACCAAAGGAAAAGCAGAATTTATTATGTATTCCTTTGATGTACAGGTCGAGGGCAAGCCAGTGCCACGATTGGGTGATCAAATGTTGGGAAATAAAGGTGGCTCACCAAACACGCCGCCTGCGCCCGAAATGCAGCCGCCGTCTATTGTTGTTAGCGTGGATGTGACTGAAAAAGATAAAGATAAATTAGTGATCAAAGTGCTCAACCCGGAAGGCGATCCAGTTAAGGATGTGAAATATATTTTACGCAAACCTGATGGCACCGAGGAGGAAGGCACGACAAGTTCAAGTGGTGAAATAACATTAGATAATACAATTCGAGGCTCTGGGAAAATTCTATTTCCTGAGAATAGTAATGTAACATTGAAGCACTCAACCTAGGGACAACAATGTGGAAGAATGGAGTTTTTAGTTTATTGGTTTTAGTGGCGCCACTAGTAGGATTTGCTGAAATGAAAATAGAAGTCTTTAGTATTCCCAATATGTATGTTTTAGAAAACCATGAGTCAATGAAGCCGAATTATGAAGTGGTTGATAGCGTACTGGTATCAGGAAATGGAGAGGCCCGCTTATATTTTAGCGTTGAAAATTCGAAGTTAGATGATATGTATCGATACACAAATTTCCAATGGTAGCTAGGAGCAAAGATGTGGAAGCTTGGGGTTTTTTGTTTACTGTTCAGTTTGCCGTTGCTTTGTGGAGCAAGTATGAAAATTGAATATTTGAGTGAAGTCGTATCCGGAATGATAGAAAGTGACTCAGAGGGCAGTAAAACTGTCTATCCCAAAGCATTTGTTTTAAGAAATGGGGATGAAGAGTCTGAAGTTTTTCTTGCGAAGTGGCAGGTGAATTATCAAAAGCAAACGTTGGAGCAGAAAATATTTCGTGCGAACACGCAAGACCTTGGCTGGCGAAAACGTCTAACAGGTTTCGCTAGTGATTTTCCCATTGAGTATTCAAAAAAAATTCGTAATAGAGTAGAGCAGAGTACAAGCGATTTTATTGATATTGAAAATATTCGTACAGCAGCACTTTTTGGACAAAGCCAGGATGGCCTGATTGTACCAACGGCAGCAGGGGATATGCGGGTTTATGATAGTCAAGGAAAACGCTTTGAATTTCTTGCGCCTCAGTTTTCGCCAAAATTTTATGAGACCCATTTCGGCAACTATCATAGCGCAGTATTGAATCAGCGGGAGAATGTCCTCGCTTTTTTCAACTACAGAAGCTTTGGCTCCGAAGCTTCTTTATCATCTGATGAACGTGGATTCTTACAAGATAATCGAAGTTTCTTGCTGTGGGTGGATGGTGATGGTGTTAGACGCTTTAATTTGTTGTCCATACAGAAGCGTTTAAAACAAATTCTAGCAGCCGGCTTTATCAAGCAAGCAGCAAATGCGGCAGTAGTCGTTCTTTGGGAAACGACAGACGGTAAAGTTATGCTAAGCACACATGATGCGAGCGGAAAGCTTTTATCGCAAGCGCGGGAGTTTTACTCGAATATCGATGCACGTGGTAAGTTGTCGTTTTATTACGGTCCGAGTACTGAGCAAATACTTTTGACTGAGCCCTATGCGGGTCGTGTCCATTTTATTTCTCCTTTTAAGACAGTTAATTGGATTGCATCTGTTGAACAGGACGCGCTAGTCGATGGTAGCTTGTTTAGAGTACTCGGAGTGAATCAAATAGATCAACACATCGTTGCCAAAGTATTTGCTAATCAAAAAGTTTGGCAATTTGATGCAAGGGCTGCTCGTGTAAAAGGACATGATGCGGAAAAACAAGGACTCATTAAAATAAATGAAGAATTTCTACCGCCCGACGTGGGGAATGGCGAACTGGTGGATGTGCGATTGGTGGAAAAAGATAAAGAAGTATTGTTGTTGGGATTGTGGAGCTACACCGCATCGACAAAAGATCTTGATGACGGCGTAGTTCGTACTGCGAGTGAAAGATTTTTAGACGACGCTGAATTAAGCCGGTGCCAGGGATACCTAGATTATGAAAAAACATTCGATAAGTATTTATTGCAAAGAATTGAAGCTTTTTGTATCGAAAGTAAATTAGATTGTCCAAAAATGGCTTCATATTCCGATGTTGAGAAAAAGCTGCCACAGTTTGTTGCTTATCAAGAGGCTCAGGCACAAGATGATATGATTTCCTGTTTGCGAAATAGTTTGCTATTTCCTCTTACGCAAGACAAACCTTTAGACAAGTCACTGTTGATTTACAATAAAAACCCAGAAGAGTACATGCGCTGGCTTAAAGATGTGAAAGTTGACGCTAAGCTTGTTTTGACCATACACAGCAATAAGTACGCACAAGCTAAAAAAGTACGCTTTCCTGGATTGGTTTTGCAGGAGTACGAAAACAAATTCACTGGACTTGAAGCATTGGTGAATAATGGTAAGCTCGAGTTATATCTCACGGCGAAGGATGAGACTCAGGACAAAGGATTTCGTTTCATAAAAATAAATGGTGAAGAGTGATGCCGAATTTTAATACACACTGGGCAGTTGCAATACGCTTGGCTGATCAGGCGCCGGGATTTATTACTAACGGTTGGAATTTTTACCGATCCAGAACTCGTGCTTATGCTAAACAATTAGAAAGGGCGATTCTCGCTGTTAAAACCAAGGCAGACTTTAAACGATTTGCTGATCAAACGCTCGATAATATTATTCGGGACTATCATGTTAGTATGCGAAAAGTAAGTAGCGAGTTTGATGACATTACCTGTTTTTCGGCTTATATGACTGGCGCATGTGGTCCAGATTTTTGGACCTTGCCAACGACTTCTCGTGGAGGAGTAGTGCCTGATTTTGCGGGTATTCATTTTGATATGGGGCATTACAATCGAACACATTGTCAGTTTCAAGCAGCGCTAAAACGCTGGAGTAAAGCTAATCAATGGGGTGAGCTTCAGAATCAAGTAGAACAATCGTATTTTTTTGGGATGTTGACCCATATTGGCGCCGATTTAATCTTGCACGAACTCGTCAATTCTTATGCTGGCGCATATAACCTGTTAGATAAAGTTTTTGAAAATGAGCATGGATATCTACCGGCTAATATTTGGAATACTCATAACAAGGTTGAGCACTATTGGGATTCCTATATTCGTTATCGTTATTACAGCGGAATTGGTCCTATATTTGGAAAGCGTGATGAAAAAGATGCAATTTTGGCCGCGCAAGGTTTTCCACTCGTTGAAGATCTCATAATTAAAGTCACACAGAACGAAGCTTGCGAAGTTAAAGCAGCATTTTCTGCTTGGTTAGCCAAGGATAAAATCAAGTTCAAGATTGAACGTTGCCAAATGTTCCCAAACGTTTTTTGCGATCGTATTCTAAAAAAACAAGTCGCGGCTGATGTGAAAGCTGAGGAAAGGAAAAATAAATGGGTCAAGCCTTTCGTTTATGACGTGGTCGTAGATAAAGAAGTTGGTGCTTACCCAGAAGACTTGTTGTTTAAAGGCGCCATTGACGAAGCGGATACACGGCAAATGACCAAATACGCAATGTACAAAGCGCACGACGAATGCGGTAAGTTACGGTTTTTTAGCACTGAACTGAATGAGAGTGCCGATAATTGTGGCAACAATTATTTAACATATTATACCTGTCCCAATCTAGTGAATGTTCGCCTGTATGCAAACGATGCATTTGTTCACTTAGAGGCCTTGATTGAGTTTATCAATCGTGCTGAGGAGGTTGGCAAGCGATTTTTTCGTGATTTCAAAGCCGCTATTGCAATATCAAAAGCTGGAAATAAAGGCGAAGAGCAACTTGGTATTATTACTAAATGTTGGAACTTGGACACAGGGTTGGGTTTGGAGATCGAATCCATTGAATCAGAAGCTGACCAGGAAGTTATTACTCGAATTCATTTCAAGCATATTACCGATGAACTTAATACGACGATAAACTATTCGCGAGATGAGACGTATATTAAAGGTAAAGCATCGCTCAATTATTCTAATCCAGATGAAAAACCCGTCTTTGACACCTATGAACAAAAGCCAGTGGGGGTTGTCACTGATATTGAAGAATCCGATGCAAAAAAATATATTCGTTCACTAAAAATAAAAGGACCAATTCAAAAGGCGACCAAAGTTGGCATTGAGAATTTCTTTGAAGATGCTGTTGTAAAACGCAAAACTCCGAAACTTGTTAAAACTGAAAAAGCGGGTGTGGCTCAAAACCAAGCCCAGGTGCTTGATATTAAAAATCGTCTATCACTTATGTTTTCAACCTCAGTGATAAAGTTTGGGGAGCAAGTTGATGATGTTTGTTTTTATATGATGGGAGATAAACGAAAGAAAATTAGCGAAGCGATTCCTTATGAGGATCATCAGGCATCGAACTGGCTCAAAGGTAAAAAAATGTCAGGACTTGATTGGTTGTATGGCAATGACCCTGTTTATCTTGACTACATGCTTGCTAGTAGTGGCAAGGCTGGCGAGCGACAGCATTGTGATCGCAATCGTTACCATTTCGACTCATACGTTTTGCTGAATTTGGAGCGTGACAAAGAACAAAAGCGCGAATTGGTAAAAGGAAAATGGAATAACGTAGTCGAATATTCGGCGCATAAAGATCACTATAGTCGTAACTATGCAGTTTGTACGGGACGCAAGCATGTCTTAAAACCAAGCGGGAGTGGAAACTTTGATCCGTTAACGAAGTATCAATTTTATGAAAATGTTTCTCCTACCGAACAGATTTTTATTAGCCTCTATACTCTAGTGCGAGATAAAGATGGTGTGTACGACGCTGTGAGCAAAGAGCCTGTAAGCAGAGAAGCGCTCAAGGAATTGAAGAAGATCAGCTGCTTGGGTTTTATGAAAATCATTTTATTCTATCTGATCGATGATAATGGGGCGGTTCAAGTCGATGAATGCTTAATCGATGGGGAAAAGTTTGACATAACCCGAACTGAGTTGAAAGATAAAGAGCAACGTCAGTCAAGTGATCAACAGCAAAAAGAAAAAGCAGTCAACGAATAAATGCAAAACTTTAACGAAAAATATAACTGGACCCCATTTGTTGCTGAGACTTTATTTACTCAGGATCAAGACGGCTTAGATTGTGCGACGGCCGTGGTGAAAGCCAGTTTTAAATTTTCGTCTAAAGGAGAGCTGCATGCTATTGAGCGAGAATTAGCCGCACCTATTCTTTCTCAAGACATTTATTATGATCAGGCTGACAATTCGAGTATTCGATATCCCTCTGATCGTGTTTATGCCAAACAAGGCACGGACATTATTGTCAATGGACATGCTTATGGC
>JAOUJM010000187.1 GCA_029883265.1 Gammaproteobacteria bacterium | reverse complement strand
ATTCTTTGATCAAGGTCCTTTCTGTATAGTTTAAATGCTGATAACGATTGGTCATTGCTTACTGCTCCTTTAGTGATCTTTCCTGGGTTTTAGGATACAGTGGTGCACTTGATTTTAGAATATGGGGGTGGTCGTAATGCAAAGAAATTGGGGTCGGGTCTTTCATTGCCACATTTAGAGCCAGCACAAATAACACCAGGACATCCACTCCGTTAATCATGGCGTGAAACACGTCAGCCAATCCAAAACGAAGACGGCACGCTTAATGATAGTCAAATCATCGTAATTGGACCGACGGATGATCGCCTCTACTTCTTCCATCCGGATCACTTAGGCAGTACCAGTTATGTGACCGATGAAGATGGCGACATACATGAACACTTCGAGTACTTCCCGTTTGGTGAGACGTGGTATCAAGAAGGTGGGAACAATAAAGTCACGCCGTATTTGTTTACCTCGAAAGAGTTAGATTCTGAAACGGGTTACTATTACTTCGGCGCCCGTTACTACGATCCACGGGTGAGCACTTGGATTAGTCCGGATCCGATTCTTGAGAAGTATTTGCCCACGGTTAGACGTGGAGAAGTGACACGTGGTGTTACTGGCGGTGTATATGAACCAACAAACCTAAGTCTATATAGCTGCAGCCGCAATAGTCCGGTAACATTGAAGGACCCAGATGGTAATGCTGCACCTTTGCTTCTGGTATTGATTGGTGGAGGCGGCGGTAGTGTGGGATCAACCGCAGTAGGTGTTGCGATTACAACAACAGCTAGAGCAGCGGTATCACGTGGACTATCTGCCTTATCTGCGGTCGCAGCAGCATGGGGCATGAGAAATGAGTCAGGAGCTGAAGATAGCCCAGAGACAGTTACACAGGAAGATGAGAGTGGGTGGATTTATGGCCCTAAGGATGATCCCAAGGTTAATGAAGATGGAAGTACAGAAAAAGGTACTTGGGTAACGCCAGATGATTTCCCTTCACAAGGTGAGGCGCAGGATAAACTTGATCCTTTTAAGCCTGCCGAAGGAAAACGCCCTGTCAAGATACCTGCTGGTACAACTGTCAAAAAAGGAAAAACACCTGGACGTCAAGGACCGTTCGACGGTTCAGATGGTGCGAATGAAGTACTTATACCAAATGGATTACCGCCTGGATCAGTTGGTGAATGGGAGCCATTAGACCAATGAATTACAAATACACTTTGAGTGATAAATGGATTCAAATTACAAAAAAATTAAGTGAGTTTAGAAATGGTGGAATGCAAGTTACTATAAGAACACTTAATGGCGAAGTGTTTGAGCAGATACTTATATCTAACTCTAAACACATAGTTGCCATGAAAAATAACTGTGATTTACCTTTTTCATTAAAGGATATTGATGCTATTTATCAAACTAAGAATGACATAAATCCAATAGAAAAAGGAAAGTGGGATTATTGGGATGATTGGTCATAGGGAAAAAGGGGAAGCTACCTACAACGTCATAACCAAATCAACCCAGTGGCCGACAAAGTCACCGGAAGTGTACAAAACTATCAATACGATGATTTATATCGCTTAACCCAGGCTAACGGACAACTCAATCGCGCCAACCAAAGCCAATATCGCTACAGCCTGGACATGCAATACGATGCCATCCACAACATCACCTTAAAACAACAAAGCAACCAACACATCACCAGTGATGGCGTGGAAACCGCGATCAGCGCCACCAGCTACAACTGGGCCTATGAATACAATCACAACCAACCCCATGCACCGAGCCATGTGGGTGATCGTAGCTTCAACTACGATGCCAACGGTAACCTCACCAGGGTGCTTATAGTCCACGCGGCCAATCGATTTCGCTGACGTTTTCTCAATTGATTGAGTATTTACTGGTTTTGCATGATAGTGCACTAGAACATGGTTTTCCGTTACCGGATTTGGAATTGATTGAAGATATTCAGCGGTATGTGGCGGTGAAAAATCCGAAGAAGAAAAAACGATCTTAGCTCGCTAACGCAGCTATCGCCTTGATGGATAGTCTGGTGACAGCATGTATCCATTTGTTGATCTAAACGTGATTCAATTCATTGAGCAAGCATTCATGAATGTACACAATAAAATGTCTGCTCAATGAATTGTGCTAAAACCATTGTATTCATTGATTGGCAATGGTTTTAGCATTAGTACGAGGCTCAATATCAATTAATCGGTTACTCGTATTAAAAAATGATTGTTAGATCGTATTAGTGCAACTTCAATTGAATTTAGCTATCCCTATATTTTATTTTTAAAATTTCGAGCGTTTGTGAATTTATTTCTGAATCACGAAATAACATTGGACGCAGTTTGTTACCATCAGAATAGCGAGTAGTTTGATCTAGATAATAGGGTGATTCATTATTTGATGACTGCGAATAAAGCAACAACCCTTTTGCTTGTGGGCCCGAGTCTGTAAACTCCACTGTCATCATCCAACTAGAACCAAAACTAATTTGGTAACCTTTTGTGCTTAAGCCAGAAACTAATGGCATACCAGTCGCAATATCAATAACAGGTTGATACCGGTGCGGTGGATTAAGTGTCTTATCCATACCTGTAAATGTTGAAAAAACATTAAACCCACCTTCAGCATCGTGCGCTCCCGCCCACGGGAAAATCAAACCCGATGGCATGCCTGTAGCAGTAGTTGGTTCAACAAACTGAACATGACCTAATTCAGCATCAATCGGAAAGCCTGCGTTTTCTATATTGAGCATTGAAAGGGCTAACATCTGCATTGGCTGCTGATTGTCGACCAGTTGATTTGGGGTATTAACTGGGTCTGCTGGGTCGAAACCGTTTTTTAGATGCAAAAATGTCCGAAACTGAACAGCGAACTCTCGAATTAAGTGACCACCGACACTATTTCGATCTTGTTTACCATTCCACGCCTGTAGAGTTCTACATGCCGGTTCAACGTTAACAGCAAGACTTTCTGTTAATAAAATAGGAGATGTCCCTTGAGATAAGCATTGTGCAATCAAATCATCGATTATGAGATCCTTCAAATAAACTGAATTTGAAAATAATGCGTCTTCCATTTTACTTTGTGATAGCCGACCATCTTCATCTCGACTCTCGGTTACCAGCTTCAGACTTTTTCGTGTTCTTAATGAAAGCTCTTCCATTTCTGGACCATATAAAGGTGAATAGTTAACGAGTGGCGAACTGATATTTGTCGCCCAGTGTGAATCATTCGAATTTTGAGCATAAGTTTGATTTAGAAGTTTTGGCGCGTCTTTGTATGAAACAGTCGACTTAAAGTCAAAAAGACTACTATCACCTGGCAAGATAGTAATTCCAAGGTTTCGTCTTAACGCCTGAATATCGGGATTTGTTTTTAGTAAAGCAATGGCCGCAGGTTCCAATTCGGGCACAGTTGAGCCATCAATGTAAAAAGCGTTTCCCTCTTTATCGGCATAGAGAGTGTTGTTAAAAGATACACCTTTGTATTGTCGAAATGTATCTTGGAACTCTTCTATATTGCGTGCTCGATTAATCGCAAGCCAGTGATCAATTACATCCAAATTTGCTTGATTTGAATCTTTAATTGTAAATGCGATTCCGTCGTTCCATGGCATTACACCATCAAACTCAAGCATCGGGCCAAACTCTGAAAAATAGAAATCTTTTTCCATTTTAATCAAACCATCACCTGCTTTCACATTAATCATGAAGGTTTTCTTAACAATATCCTTCGTTTCACCGTCGTAGATATATTTTGTTCGATCTTCTGGCAATAACGAGAGGCGATAAAATATGGCATGTTCTGCAGATGAAAAGGTATGGGTCCATGCTATGTTTTCGTTGTGTCCAATATTTATCACACCAGGAAACCCAAGCAAGGAAGCTCCAGAGACGTTCAACTTACCCGGTATCTTTAAATGAGATTCCCAAAAACGTAAGTTACCGGTGTGGGGAAAATGGGGATTCGCGAGAATCATCCCTCGCTTATTCTCAGAATTTTCTCCTCCAATAGCCCACGCATTAGAACCTACTCTTAATTTCTTAAGATCTGGAAACACATTTGGTTTCTGAATTTTTACTTTTTCTGACGAATATATAGACCGTCCATTTCGTAGTCCCTTTGCGATGTTTGCACTCGGTGATATAGGTTGAATTCGAGGCAGCCACTCTTGTCCGTCACCCGGATTTGCATAGTTCAGCAGATCTACAAAGTTTTCCGAGGAACCTAAAAGTGAAAATGTGACTAGATAAGTTAGTAAATCGTTCGGCTCAATGGTCATGGCCCAATTTTCTTGAACACAAACGTGCTTATTTGCCTCTTCATCTTTCGCCGAGACTTCAGTTAGGTATTTATTGTATCCATTCACATAGCCGCTAAGTAACAACTTTGCGTTACTTGATAGTTCTGAGAAATTATCTACAGCGTGCTGGCGTACCTGTAGGCCTAAATAACCGAAATCACTCTTTAGATTATTACTATCGCCAGCCTCAAATGCATCTGGTCCGAAGTATTCGGAGCGTTTGCTATTAACGCGAATAAACATATCAGAAAGACCACATAAATGATCTCTAGCTTGAGCATATCCGCTTCCAAATCCTATTCCGTGGTAATTTTTTGCGACAATGTGTGAAACCCCGTAGGGCGTGATTTTTATTGTTGCTTCCATTTTATTTTCTGAATAAGTAGATAAATCGCATCCACTGATAATTAGTGCACTGGCAAATATCGCATTTAGTCCCTTTTTCATCTTAACTAACTCTCCCTCAATACAATTTACTACAAATTAATTTATCACTTCCTTAAAGCAAACTTCAGCGTATCTTGATGGAATTGAAAAACCGTTAACCATAGTCGTCAAAGATTCATTGATCTTGTTTACTAACTGATGTTGGTGTGAATGTATAAAAAAATGATCTCCTGGAAATACATACTCTTGGCCAAATCCGGAAAACAATTCTCGCCATCGTATGAGTTGCTCGATGTTGACGTGATGATCCTCTGAGCCGCGAAATAAGCTGTAATTCGAATGCAGTTCCAATCTATTTTTGAAACAATATGTTTCGCTGATTGAAAAATCTGCTCGGATTATTGGAAGTATGATTGAGAGCAAATCAGCATTGTTTAGTACTTCTTCGGGAGTGCCGCCTAGTGTACGTAGCTCACTGATCAGGCTCTCATCGTTTAGCGAATGAAGATGTTTTCCTTTGTGCGCAATCGAAGCAGACTTTCTTGCTGAAAGAAAAACGTGGTCACAAACTTTGTTAAATCTCGTCTGTAATATATATGCAAGCTCATAGGCTATTAGTGAACCGTTACTGTGCCCGAATAAAGCAATTGGCTTGTCTAAATATTTTTCAACCTCGAAAGTAAGTTCCTCAAGAATATGCTCTAGCGAGTAGAATGCTGGTTCGCAGAAACGGGAGCCCCTGCCCGGTAATTCATAAGCTAAAAGCTCGATATGACTATCGATTTGATCTCGCCAACTATCAAAAATGCTCGAACTGCTTCCGGCATATGGAAAACAGAGTAACCGTATCTGTGCGCTAGGATTCAGGCTAATGTTTCTGAAACACGAATTTGCTTTCATCAGATTTGTCGTCCTTAAGTGTTCACGGCATGGCGGAATTCGTTCTATATCTAGTTCGATTTTTAAACGGGGTTGCTTAATTTATAAATAGTTCAAAAAGTCATGAGATAAACGTACATCTATATATTATGAAAATTCCGTTTAATTCTTGTCTACTTAATAGAATTCTTTTCACACTAACTTACCTATGTTCTTCTATCTTTCCTTATGAGGCGGAATAAAGATATAACATCGTTTGTATTTCTCCGCTAGGCGTTTTTCACCTTATGTATCCTATTCTCAAAGTTGTGTCAAACCTTGCTAACGAATCGTCCTATCGAAACATCCATGTTGCGATTGTTCAGCGGATAATTAATAAATGCATATAGTGTTAAGATCAAACATGCAGGGTTGGTTGCAAACTAAATTAGTTGTTCACATTTTGTTTGTTCCTGTCAACCACAAATCTTTTTCAAAGGGCGTGACAGTAAGTGGCATTTGGTTGACATGATTTTCTTTTGATCACTTAAGCTATTCACAAAGAGAAATTTGAATTTCATTATTGACTACGTAACAATACATTCGTTATGATTGCCGTCAATCGCTAAACGCATTCAAGAAAAATTATACCAGCGATAGTCGCAAATGGATTTGATATCGGCTGTATTTTGAACATAATTTGATGGATTAATAAGCTATGGAAAGCAGTATTTTTGATTGTGTTCGAACTTTAAAAAACATAGATGTAGCGCAAGTCGACGCTAAACAACTCACCCAGAACGATTTCAAAAACAACTATGTCGATAAAAATCTGCCTTGTCTGATCAAAAATGCTATTTCTAATTGGCCAGCTGTTAGCAAGTGGACAGATAGCGCCTATCTCATAGATCAATGCAGTGACTATAAAGTAAATTGCTATCCGCACATGAACTATATCGAAGACGAAAATATTCAAAATGGTATGGAGCTTGTTAGATTTGAAGATGCAGTTTCTAAATTAAATGAAACTACCAAAGAAGTTTTTAGCGTACCATCTGTGGTTATTGATGATTCACGTAATTTTTCAGAACTCAAAAAAGATATTGGGGAGTTTGCCTTTTTAAAAAATCCAGCTCGGCCACTTGGCTATCCCAGCAAGCGTTTTTTCTTATACAAAGGAGCTGCGACAGGTTGGCATTATCATCATTCCGACGAAACGTTAATGTGCCAAGTTATTGGAACGAAAAGAGTTGGATTATTTCCGTCTAACCACACAACACACAAAATCCTAAAAGAAGCCTTCAAGTTTGATGATTACATTGGTAATCCAGACAAACTTAAGCCCTTTGCAAATATACTTAAAGAAAGCATTGTGGTAGATGTTGAGCCTCATGATGCTCTATATATTCCACCGTTTTGGTGGCATGGTGTAGAACCGATTGATTCTAATATCGGACTCACTTTAGCATGTTGTTGGCGTTCACCATTTCATAAAATTTCGGATTTTTCTTATCCACCTGTAAAAGAACTATGGCGAGCGGCTTTTAAGAGACCAAGCAAATTAACTTTAATGGTGCCTCCACTGTATAGCCTAAGTGCAGTAGCAAGAATTTTTAGAAAATTTGCTTTGTAGTAATTAGAAATGATGTATTTGTAGTTATGCCATACTAAATTAATAAATTACAAAAATTAGATATTAGATGTAGTATTTATACCAAGCCACATCGACGTCTCGTTTTGACTGCCTCTGAAAATAGTGGTTTCAATTTACCAGCATAGAGCTGGTGAATGGCATCGCCTCAAGGGTGAGCTGTACCAGATGTATAGTGAAAGATGTTAAATCTACGATTGTGCTGGTTGAAAAAACAGTATCAGAAATGTATGCACAAGGAGTGTGACCATGAATGTAACCCAAATGAAATGTGTATACGCTATTTATGTAATTGCGTTTAATTACTCAAGCTGACGTGAAGTAGATCTAAGAATTTAACTGACGCTAATTAGTAAACACAAGTTTCGGTGACTTTGTGGAATTTTCTACGAAATGGAGTAGATAATATGTTTAACATTCGCAACATATTTAGAGTGACCTCTAAACATGATTAGTCACAAAGAAGATATTTTGAATGTTGGTGATAGCACTTTTCACGAATCTCAACTTGAAATATTTTATGACCATCAACGCAACTCGGATAATCCGCAGTATAATGTTGGTGGCTATATACATATGCAAGGAAATCTCCAAGTCGACGCGTTCAAAATTGCGAACAAAATCACGTTGCAGTCTAACGACGCGCTATCATCAAAGATTGTCAATATTAGTGGAGAACCAACTGTTCTATACGGGTCATATGATTCACATGACCTGGCTTTATTAGATTATCGGTCTCATCATAACTCATTTGAAGATGCTATAAACTGGATAAAGCAAGAATACAATCGACCTATTGACATAATGGGCAACCCACTAGTTAAACAAGCATTGTTTAGGCTTGCTGATACACAATGGATTTGGGTCATAAAATGCCATCACATTATTATTGACGGACTCGGATTTGTTTCTTTATTTAATCAATTGGCTGACAATTATACTAGTGTTGTAAATAAGAAATCGACTGAACATTATGCATTTCCAAGTTACCGACAAGAAGTAATAAGTTCCAAAGAATATTTTTGTTCTGAAAAATACTCTCGTGATAAAGAATACTGGCAACGCAAATTTGAAAATGTGCCAGAACCGATTTTTCGCCAGCGATATGGAATGAATGAAATATCTTTGCTAAAGCAATCAGAACAAGCACTGACCGAGCAAGACAATGAAGTTATCTTAAAATACTCAAAACTTGGTTTTAGTATTCAGCAATTGTTTCTAACAGCATTGTCTATTTATTTAAATCGATATTCTGCGAATAGCGATATCGTAATCGGCTTGCCCATCCACAACAGAAGAAATAAACATCAAAAGAAAACTGTTGGTGTACTTATGTCAATTTCACCTTGCCTGATAAGAGTTTCCGGTGATGCTTCTATCGCAGAGCACATGGCGCTAATTAAAAAAATACAAAGAGAAGATTATCGACATCAAAAATATCCAATAAGTCACCTCTATAGAAACTTGAATTTATTATCAAATTCAAGAACCAGACTATTTGACGCTACACTGAATTATGATCTTTTTGATTTTGATTTGAATTTTGAAGCCATCTCCTCACAGGTAGTTCAAGTGGATAGCGATTATAGTAGCATCCCGTTAGGAATACGAATCAGTGAGTATGGAGACGGAAGACCGACCAAAGTAAAATTAAGCACTAATTTAAATTATTTCAGTGAAAAAGAGTCTGACTTAATTCTCGATCAGTTGCTATCTGTATTTCGACAAATACTATCTAACGACCAATCGAAAATCTGCCAGTTGAATATTGTTTCTGAAGTAGAAAAACAAATCGTACTCGGACAACATAAATTCGTTGATTCTCCGAGAAACAACCAATGCATCCACGAACGGTTTGAAGCACAAGTACACGCGCATCCTTCGGCCATCGCCTTAGTCTATGAGGATCAGTCGATGACCTATCTCGAACTGAACCAACGG
>JAOUJM010000186.1 GCA_029883265.1 Gammaproteobacteria bacterium | reverse complement strand
GGGCGCAAGAATTTTTCGCGCGTTAGGAATTTTAATGCCGGGATTGATAGGGTCAGGACGATCCCATTGTTTGGGGTTCAAGTGAGAAACTGCTTGATTGATTTGTTCAGTACTTAGTTTAATTGGTGCACTAGCATGATGCTTGCCTTGTTTGTCGACTAACACAGAATATATGGTTGACTCGTCTTCGTAATCATCAACGAAAAAACTTAAATAATTAAATTCAAACGTTTGGCTGAGTTGACCTAATTCCGCCAAACAAGCATACATGTGTTGGTCACGGGTGATTTTAGATGAGTTGCGGGTGAGCAAGTCGGCAATGGCCCGACCTTTGGCCGCTTCAATGCTTTCCAGCATTTCATCATAACGCCCAGCGCGATAGAGTTTTTCCACCGACATACTAAATAAGTTAGGGTAAGTGGAAAACGCGCCGCCTCGTTCCAGAGGATTTAAAATACCTTCGCGCATTTTTTCAATATTGTGGCGTAGCAAAATTAAATTGTCGGCGGCTTTATTATCATTTTGCAAACGACTGTAACATAAATAATAACCCCAATAGGCATCATTAAGAATTTCGTTATTGCCTTGTTGGCTAGCCCAGGCAAATACGCGGTCTAGTTTATGGATGGATTGTTGAATACTTGTCGGTTCAGGCTTGGGATTGATATAAAACAAACTAGTGGCATCACGAAGCATCTTTTTTATTGTAAATTCGTTTTCTTGTGATGTGCCTTTGGTTAAGAGGTTTTCACCTTGATCGATTGTATCGAGCAATTGTTTAAATTCATCGATGCTGCTCGGTGCGTCAAACCCAACACCCGAATTAAGTTGTTGCATGATATTCTCAAGCCCAGGAATACTGTTGCTAGACTCATTGAGTTTTCCTAGCGCCGTGGCAATTGCTTCATTGCCTTTTTTGGTTTCGGGTGCTTGTACTGCCGTGATCCGACCTTTCCATTGGGCAATTTTATTGTCTAAACGATTACGTTCGATGTCTGTTGCATAATTCCATGGGATGGTTTTATTCTGCACAATGGCCTCGGCAGCGTCGATTTGGTTGAGATTGAGTAAAGCATTGGCACGTGCAATATATAAAGAGGAAATATTTTCGGCTTCGGCCACTTGATCGGTGTAAAAAGGAATCCATTCATCGGTGAATGACAAAACTTTTTCCGACTGACTCATTAAGTTTAAGGCGTTGGCATAAGCATAAGCCAAAGCGGATAAACTGGTTTCGATAAGCCCGGCGTGATCGGCGTGTTGCATATAAAGTTCGACAGCCAGTGAGTGCAATCCTGCCGCTAACTCACTGCCGATGTTGGGTTCCTGACCGTTGCAATAGGCGATAGCTAGATTGGATAAAGCCACCACGCGCATGCCAATATGATCTGTTTGTAATAATGGTCGTGCGGCATTAGTGAAAAAGCTTTCGGGTAGACTATCGAGCAGTTGATCCAGTTGTTCAGGGCTTCCCTGTTTGACTAAATCATAAACCCGCTGTGCGTTAATATTCGTCGAGGTACTGCTGGATTGAGTCATGAATGCTTCCTCCCTGAGAACATCAAACCTGATTTGATGACTAAAGCTTTAGTAAAACGCAAGGGTTTTGGCAGTGACAAATATTCGTGTTTTACTACTCGCTGTTGCGGAATTAGCTTGAAACAATTAAAGCGAAAAACAAAAAGAAGCGAGTGAGGAATCCATTGCATTAGATGTTTTGATCAAGCAAATATCCCGCTAACTTTCAATAAAACATAAATCGCTTTTGATTGCAAGCAGTTGACTCCTAGTGCAAAAGCACTAAGAGTTTGTTTGCAAAAAAAATTTTATTTTATCAATAAAAAACCTAAGCCTTGGACTTACTACCGCTATCGTCTTGCACTGAACGAAATAAATAACCTGCAATCGCACCTAATATACCAATAGCTGCGGTGAGTTGTTCCGAGGTATTTACGACCATGACAAGAATGATGGTGCCAAAAATAATTAAGGTCAAACCTGTGGCATTAACAATATCTTTGGCGCTGTGACTGTGATCTTTAAGAAAGGTGAGGACAATGGTCAGAGTGGTGACACATAAAGCACTTAATAGCACGATATACCAAAATTCATTTTCGATGCGAAGTTTTTTAGTGCTGTCTAAAGAACTGTTGTTAATAACAGTCTCAAGCGGTGAATCAGGGTCAACCATTCCAGGAATAGGTTCTAGTTCGCCATCGGCTGCGAAAATCCCCTGGCTTAAACAAACGAATAATAAAATGAGTACTAAACGGGCCATGGCATAAACTCCATTGATTAATTTTTATAACCGGCACGGGTTAATATGTCTTGATAAAAAGCTGCAGAAGCGAAATCGTTTTTATCTTTGGCGCGATTAATACGCTGACGATAACCCTCAATCATGCGAGCACGCAGCTCGGGTTTGGCCTGCTGAATATTTTGCACGGCGATTGCGATTTTTTGATCCCGAGGGCTAAGACTCTGTGATGAGTCATAGCTGCCGCCTCCACCGTATTTTTCTAGTGAGCCGGCATGCGTTTGGCTTATAGGTGTACTCAAACAAAATAAGATGAGTCCGTATGGTAATAATCGCTTCATGACATTCCTTTGGGTTTAGGGCTGATAGACAGCGAAAACAGAAGATTTTCATTTAAACACTATAAATGTAAACAGGTCTGTGCATTTGTGCAAGTAGCTTTGTTTAAGGTATGGCATTTAGTGACAGCAAGGCTTAAATGACAATATTGCAAAGTTCATTGGCTTTGTTAGTGCTTAATTGTAATAAACATTGTGTTTTCTTCAATAATGTCTTTCATTTGAACTATGCTAAATTGGAACAAAAACAAGTAAGGAAATGAATTATGACGAGAAATCTACAGACGATATATGATGGTTTCGCTAAAACCTATGATGAAAATCGTGGTTTATTTGATTTGTCTAGTGTGCTTTCTGATTTTCATCAATCCTTGGCCAAATCAGGTGGGGAATTATTAGATTTAGGCTGCGGTGCCGGCGAACCCGTCGCCCGGTTTTTTATTGACCATCACTGGCAAGTGACTGGCGTAGATTTTTCAGCAGAAATGCTCAAACTGGCGCAACATTATGTGCCGCAGATGAAATCGCTACATGCAGATATACGAGAAGTGCTGTTTGATGCAGAAACATTTGATGCAGTTAGCGCCAGTTATAGTTTGTTTCATTTGCCTTATGAGGATCATGCCAAACTCTTTGAAAATATATACTCATGGTTAAAACCTGATGGCAAAGCCTTGTTTACCTACGCCACGGACGATTATACTGGACAGAAAGAATTTAGTGGTTATAAAGAATTTATGGGGCAGTCCTTGTTTTATAGCCACCAGACGCCGGAACAATTATTTTCTCAGCTTGAATCAATTGGTTTTGATGTGGAAAGCGCGAATAAACACAGTATTGGCGGCGAAACTTTTTTGTGGGTAACCGTGCATAAAAAATAAGTGGCCTGGGCGTAGCTGAGATAATTAAATTTAACAGATAGTGTTCAAGCATGGATGCAAGTGATCAGAAACACAATTAACCGTGAAATTGTCGATGTAGGAATGACATGCCAAAGCCAATCGTATTATTCACTGATTTAGATCGAACCTTATTGCCCAATGGTCCCCAAGAATTTTCGCCAACCGCATATGAATACTTGCAACAATTACAACAACAAGATGTATTAACAATCATTTATGTAAGCGGACGTCATCAGGCCTTGATTGAAGAGGCGATCTCACAATACCACCCGCCTTTGCCAGATTATATTATTGCGGATGTGGGTACGACGATTTATCTGCGGGAACACGAACAATGGGTATTGTTTGATGCCTGGCAGCAACACATTGCTGCTGATTGGAATGGCTTGACACGTGAGGACGTGCACGAATGCTTGAAACACCATGAAGCCTTAGCCTTACAAGAAGCGGAAAAACAAAATCAGTTCAAGTTGAGTTATTATTGTTCACTTGCACAGGATGAAACTGAACTAGTGTCACAGCTTCAGCAAACTTTACAGCAATCGAATGTGCAAGCAAACGTTATATATAGTATTGATGAGATCAAACGTTGTGGTTTAATCGATGTGTTACCTATGTCGGCCAATAAGCTACACGCGATTTTGTTTTTACTTGATTATCTAAATCAACCGTTAGATCAATGCTTGTTTTCAGGGGATAGTGGCAATGACTTGGATGTATTGGTGAGCAATATTCCTTCGGTTCTGGTTGCGAATGCCATGCAGCAAGTAAAAGCTGAAGCCATGGCACGGGCTGGGAATAATCGCAGTTTGCATCAACTTTATATAGCCAAAGGCGATTGTTTGCAAATGAATGGGTGTTATGCAGCAGGGATTGTTGAAGGCTTGCTGCATTTTTATCCACATCTGGCGCCGTTATTGACCCCTTTGCAATAATTTTCGAAATCTATTCACGAAATAAATGGTGGCGAGAAAGTCTCGCCACAAATTTTTACCTATTGCAGACGTGTGACTTTTATTTGTGCCACCGATCCATTCCAGCGATGACTTTCATCAAGCACTGATGATGCGAGTCCATCGTCCATGCTGACAACGCCAGGATGAATAGAAATGAAATTAACAATATCATCTCGACTTGCGTCAAAACCAGTACCACCATCTACAGGTCCAGGAATGGTGCCTGCCGATTCGCTATTAAGTTCGCTGCCGGCATCAAACACCATAACATCGATCATTAGGCTTTCATTCATGGCGAGGCTACTAATATCCAAGGAATTAACACCCGTGAAAGCATCATTGCTATTGGCTAACATAGTTGCGACGCTGAGCTTAAGCTCATGTACGTGTGAAATTTCGATTGTCGCTTGCGCAGAGGAACCCGGGCCAATGGGAGAATTACTTAGGACTTGACTCGCGGCCACGGCACTATTGGCGTTTGCGTCGCTTATAAAATCCGTAGTATCACCGCCCTCAGCTAATTTTTCCAAAGCTGTAGACGCCGTCATACCCAAGCGCCAGGCAGAATAATTTTCATTATGTAAAACCACGGCAGGCGGTGTTAATGCTTGATTGTTACTTAGATTACTGACACTGATCTGATACATCATGGTGTGTTCTTGCATCGCGTCGTCATCTTGATTATGAAAACATGCGCTAAGAAAAAATGCAGTGATGCAGACAATACTCATCGGTTTTAATAGATTCATCATGAGCGCCACCTTAGTTGACTGTGATAACTAATTTGGCCACAGGATTTTGCCAACGATGAATACTGCTATCTAAATCGCTCAAACCACCAGTGGGATTACTATCGCCTAATACACCACGATGGATATGGACCATAGTATTGCTGTCGGCACTCGCGGCACCAGTAGCACCCGTACCACCATCAGAATTGGGTGCGGCAGGTATTCCCGCAACGCCAACTGCGCAACTACTACCCGGTAGGGTCTCGTCATTGGCTTCGGTGCCAGCGTCATAGGCTTTTAGGTAATAGGTATAAGTGCCAACCGCAGCGGGTATCATCAGACTATCAACACCAACAAAACCGTCATTCGTTGGTAAAATCATGGCGACAATTGATAAATGAGTATTGTCAGTTGCTGTCATTAAACTCGTGCTGGTGCTAGCACCCGGTGCTAATAAACCTGTGGCGGGATTATCAATCGTATCCATGTCTGCGCCACCCAAATCGCTTAATATACCGGAAGTGTCTCCGCATTCTGCCATTAAGCGAAGATTGCTTGAGGCTGCCTGTCCGGTTTGAAATACATGTGTTGAGCTATCATGAGCAGAAACCAATAGGGGCGTGAAATGACTGCCATGGGTTAAGTTGGTGAGTGATAAGTTGATGTCAGCCGCGAGTGCCGAGGTACTTGCTAAAACGGCTAAGCTGAGTCCAGTTAAAATTTGAGTACATTTAATTTCCATAATCCCTCCAGGAATTCTACATTGCATACGAGGGATGAGTTTAGGTGGGCCGCTTCACAAGAGTTTCACTGAAGTGTCACAAAAGAATCACATGATTAAATTTAAATGTGGGACATGGTGAAAACCACGTTACCAAATTTGTGTCCATGTTCTACATATTCGTGGGCGTGCACCGCTTGATCAAGTGTAAAACGGTGGTTATCAATGACAGTGGTAATGTGTCCCGCCTCGGCTAACTCTTTTAAAAAATTCAAATCCTCAATGGTATGGCTAGCAAATTGAATCATAATTTTTTTACTTGATGTGGCAGATATCCATAGCGCACGAAAGATTTCAGACATTCTAGGATTTGCATGCAAATAAATTCCATGCTTATGTAAAGCGTGTACACAGTTTAAAAAAGGACTTTTGCCAATCGTATCGAAAATCACATCGAAAGGCGCAAAATCGGCAAAGTTTTGTGTGCGATAACTGATGGTGTGATCTGCACCGATGCGTTTAACCATTGCAAATTTTTCTTCGCTACAAACGGCAAATACTTCAGCGCCATAATATTTGGCTAATTGCACCGCTACTGTTCCAATCGAACCGCTGGAGCCATAGATCAAAACTTTTTGTCCCGCTTGGATTTTTGCTTTGCGTAAAAAATGCAAGGCATTGGCGCCACCAATAGGCAAAGCCGCCGCTTGTTCCCAAGTAAAATTTTTGGGTTTGTGAGAAATGGCGTATTTCACGGGTAAACTTACATACTCGGCATAGCCACCAAAAACAAACCCTGTGACACCCATAACTTTGTCACCGGGTTTAAATTGTGTGACTTGATCGCCCACGGCTTCAATAACACCTGCGACTTCTTGGCCGAGAATGCTGTTTTTGCGCGGCTTAAATAAACCGGTGACGATTCTTAAAAATAACCAAAATATTATTATTATTTGAAAACGACGAATTTCGCAATCGCCCGTGTTAATCGTCGCCGCATAAATCCGAATTAGCACTTCGTTTTTTTTGGGTTTAGGCTTGGGTAATTCTTTTAATTGTAAAACCTCGGGTGGGCCGTATTTATTCCAAACAACTGCTTTCACTATAATCTCCGTGTGATCCAAATGAAATTAAGACCTATAGCGATTAAGAGTAGTTAGATGTTAACAAAAAATCAATTTTCTGTGTGCTGTATGGGTTTGGTTGTCGCAAGAAAACGATTTATAGTCTGCTAAAATCTTTCAAACAACAACGACCGGCTGGGTGTTGAGTTTTACAAGCGCAACTTCCATTTTTGGTTTTTTCAACCACATAGTTCTTAAGCGCGGTATTTTGTTTAAAATCCGAGAGGCGAATATCAAAACAAAAACACAATTGTGAATCCGCCTGTTTGTCTTTATAAGCCAACGGTGCGCGTAGTTGATCGTTCGTAATAGTAAAGCCGTCAGCGCTAAAATAAACAATGTCACAGGTGGGATCATCGCAGTAAAAGAAAATTTGCTCTTTAAGCGCCTTACTCCAGGGCTGTTTTAGATGCAATAAAACAAGACTTAAGGCGACGGGCTGACAGTCTTGATGGCTATTTGGGCACGCGAGTTGTTTGCGCGTTTCATCGCAGGAATGGCATTGTTCGGAATTGCATTGAGACATCATACGCGCCTATAGGTTCTATACTGAAAAAATGCTCGGTTAATATGGACTGAAATGGATGATCATTTTGGTCGGTGATTTTAGTGTTAATATTTAAGTGTTCTGGCCTTGGCAAATTATACCATATTTTGCCGATGTATTGATCATAGCGTCAACTGTTTTTTTGCATTTGGGCGGGGTGCAAGGTTTGAATGTGTAAACTATTTATCATCGAATCAACTATATGCCGTAGAGTATCCATAAAATCGTGTTGCTATTACTCCTTGAGGATTGAATCGCGCATCAACAAAACGTGCAAATGAATATGTAGAAATGCACAAAATTCCTATAACTGATCTAAATAGCGTCTCTATCGTGTGCGAAATGTTTGGTGGCGTTTTTATGAATGCATAGCCCAAATTAGCAGGTATCTGATCTTTTTCCCTGGGGATCAACGCAAATATGGATAGAAGTGTTGGTTCATGCATTCAGGCGCAAAAGGATCTTACTTGCCTCATCCCTTCGCTAAATATGCTTTTTAGAATCACCCAATCTAGCAATCATGTTCACAAGCACGACTATGCCATTATGCTTTGCTTAGGTTGTTTGTTAGTAAAGCTATCATCACTGGATTGCATGGATCCTCGTAGAATAAAATTTTAAGCACAGAAATAGCAAAATTTCTTACAGTTTAAATTCTCCCCTTCATTTATAAGTTTTGTTAGAAAACGGAATCTTGCCTAGAGAAAATAAAACTTGGAGATGCACCATGAATATACCAGACATTCAGGCGAATGTTTTGTGGTTCGATGCCCGACTGGATAAGACTGATCATTCGGTCGTAAAACGAATTCAGTCCAAAATTGAACTCAATTATATTAATGCTGTGCCAAATCTATCATTAGCCATTGACGACACATTTGATGTGTTAGTGGTTGACCTTGACTTTCCTAATCTCAATGGTTTGAACGTGATTAAAAACACCCGGGAGTTGCTCCCACAGTTACCGATTATTTTAATGATTGACTACCATCAAGAAAGTATTGCCGTATTTGCACTGCGCTATCGAGTTTGGGATTATTTAATTAAGCCTAAGGAGATTGATCGTTTATTTACAGTCGTTGATTCGATTGCTCAATTAAACAGACAAGATTCTTCTCATTTAAATTGGTTTAATGAATATTTGCCGAGTCGGGTTCCTCAAATCGCGTGTCTCAGGTCTGCGCGTAGACAAATCAAAGTGACTGATCCTGTGGTTTCGTATTTGCGGACTAACTATGCAAAACGAATCAGTATTCAAGAAATGGCGAACTTGTGTCATTTGAGCAGTAGTGAGTTCTGTCGTCGATTTAAGATGGAACAAAAAGTGACATTTCTACAGTTTCAAACACAGTTGCGGATGGCCAATGCAAAAAAATTATTAAACGAAACCAATTTAAGCATTACTGAAATTGCTTTTGTCGTTGGCTACAATGAGTCATCGCATTTTTCTCGGGTATTTAGTCGTCAAGTTGGTGCTTCACCTCTACAGTTTCGTCAAAAAAATAATTTGCAAATTATTTCACAAAAACACAATTGCGCAAAATAGGCTTATGTATTGCGCAAAATAAGACAAGCA
>JAOUJM010000457.1 GCA_029883265.1 Gammaproteobacteria bacterium | reverse complement strand
GATTTCATGTTGCTGATCCTTGTTACTTTTGAATGCTGCAATCGAAACCTATCTCACTTATAGGGTGAGGGCTATGTTTTGTCAATTATTCTTCAAAGAAACACAAAAATATATGCTAGGAATAGTTAGTAGGGCTTTTTTGCGCTTATCAGTGCTCATATTACAGCTACAATTGTTTGCTACGGAATTCAATTTTCTCGCTTTCGAGCAAACCAAGCATTAATAAGCAACGCTTGGTAAAAAATGATAGGTTGCTCAAAGCCACCTTCGGTTACAATATTTCGTAATTCTTGAGGACTAATGGCGGGAACATGCGGAGGTACCGGAGCATTCGCATAGTCCATGGTTCGTTTCCAAACGTTCAACAAACTACTCACATTATCTAGCGCAACATGAGTCACTAAATCCGCACCAATCAATAGTCCATTAGAAAGCAAACGTGAAGCAATGTCCGCAAAATATGCACATTTTGTTGCTTCGTCAGCAAGATAGTGAGAAACCAAAATACTGGTCGCCACATCGAAGCGCTTGTTTCCTGCTAAGGTTTGCAACGGGCCATCATGAAATGTACAGCGTGACAATATTTTATATTGTTCACACTTCTGCACACATACATCAAGCATATTTTTATCGGGTTCTACCACGCTAAAACGATACTTTGGAAATACTTCAGCAAGATATAATAACTCGGGTCCTGCCCCCGCACCAATGACTAATACGTTCGCATCGTCTACGGTCTCCGCCAAAAGCATTTGCATTAAAAGATGTAACACATCTTTTAATGAAGCAAGTTTCGAAAAACGTTCGTCATGTTTGTCTTCGTTCTTTGTTCGTGTTTGCGTTTTAGAATTAAGCGACACCACAATCTCTCCAAGTTTTTGCATTTTGATTAGTGCACCCGTACCATTTGGGAAATCAGCATTCGCCAGCAACCCACACTAACACTAAAATCGGTTGTTAGTATCGTTAGTTTTTGATGCATCAGCTCATACATTACAAATGGTATGCAGAATGCAAGGAATTGAATCTTAGCACGATCTCTTTATCACCTTAAACAAACTCTATAGTATGCTGATGAGACTCGAACTCATTACTGATTGAGTCAGGCGTCATCATCGACAATTCATCCCAATCACGAAAGGTAAGATTGAATAAAAAATAGACTGATCGGGTCATGGTTTGCCTGACCTAGCTTCACTGATCCGTTATAACATTGATTGGCCAACGATAAACATACAACTAAGCAATGGAACGCAAGAGCACATATTTTCTATAATTGATAATTTTTGTAAAAAATAAACATTAGCAACTGTTGACCGACATAAACTGCTGAAATCTGAATTTTTTTACTGCAGATATTAATGAGCATAATATTTTTGAGGTAGTGTTCATGTCATTTTTAGCTAATATAAGAATCGGTACTAAGTTAGCTGCATTAATTAGCATTCCACTAACAATCATTTTTTTAATAGCTACAAGCTTGGTTAGTCAAAACGTTAAGACAGTCAATGAAATGGAGCATATAAAAGAAAATGTTTCATTAACAACTAAAGCCAACCAATTAGTCCACGAACTTCAAAAAGAACGTGGTTTGACTGCAGGATTTTTAGGAAGTAAAGGAAAAAAGTTTGCCGACACTTTAAAAACACAAAAAGAGCTAACCGACTCACGCATTCTAGAACTCGAAACGAATTTGGAAAAATCAGGAAACAAAGAACTCACTGTGCCTCAGACTCTACTTCGTTCCTTAAAACATCTCGAAAGATTAGGTGATATCAGGCAACAAGTTAATCGGCAAGGAATTACTTTACAAAAGGCATTACAATTTTACACTCAGGCGAATGCCATTTTATTAGGTGCCACAGACCATTTAAGCAACCAGACTAAAGACCCAAGCATAAAGACCAGCGCCAATGCTTCTATCAGTTTTCTATTAAGCAAGGAACGGGCAGGAATTGAACGAGCAGTTCTTGCCAACACATTTGCTGCTGATAAATTTGGCCCGGGCATGCTAGTCAAACTCGCGAGCCTTGTTGCCGAACAAAACATAATGCTTCAACGGTTTCATGCGAATGCTACGGAAAATGCAAAAATGTTTTTCGAGCAAACCATACAAGGCAAAACAATCGATGAAACTCAACGTATGCGTAATACGGCATTGAAAAGTACTGCTTTAGGTGGGTTCGGTATTGATTCAGTCTATTGGTTTAGAATACAAACAGACAAAATAAACTTACTTAAAAACGTTGAAGACTTTCTTGCTAAAGAGCTGAATTG
>JAOUJM010000185.1 GCA_029883265.1 Gammaproteobacteria bacterium | reverse complement strand
CTGCAGGTGAGACCCGTGACTCGGATTACGGAGCTAATAACAGGGAACAGGAATTCAGTCGTTCTTATTTAAACGTCTCAGGCAAAGTTTATGAGTTTGGCGGCGAAGTGCAGTGCCAACAGCAGCTAATGGACAGTGCCCAGGTATCTCTATATGGCAGTGTCGTATTCGGTTTATTTGCAGCGCAACAACAACGACGCATGACCGAAGGCATGCAGGCCGTCAGCTCAATCGATCCCGGTTTTGGACTTGCGCCATTTTCCATACCTGATGTCGGCACTAAATTTGTCGGACTGGACAGTTATCACCACAGCACTTTTGCGGGTACTTATACAGGTTTGCGTAGCGAAGTCTGGCTAAGTTCCGTGATTTCATTGCAAGCCAGTGGCTTGTTGTTTTTATATAAATTCGATGGTGATGCGCATTGGAATTTACGCAATTTGCATTTTACCCAACAAGCGACCGGGTTCGGCTGGCAGTTAGGTGTCGATGCCGTGTGGCATGTAAATTCGGATATAAAACTCAAATTAGGCATGCAGCAACGCGAATTCCATGATCGTCCAGGCGATGAATATTTTTTTACCGGCGATGACGACCCGGGTTACACAATTTTTAATGGCAGTCATTGGGTTTCCAGTCAAATCGGTCTAGGTCTGAATTGGCGGTTTTAAGCACGTGCAGCGCACTTATAAAATAATCATCGCATCACCGTAACTATAAAAGCGATAACGCTGCTCAATCGCATGTTGATAGGCGTTTAAAATGGTTTCACGACCGACAAGGGCAGAGACCAACATTAACAAAGTCGATTGCGGTAAATGAAAATTCGTTATTAATGCATCAATAACTTTGAATTCAAAGCCAGGATAAATAAAAATATCTGTCTCGCCTTCACAAGCTTCGAATTCACCACGTGCAGCCACGGTTTCTAATACCCGCACACTGGTCGTGCCCACGGCAATCACACGACCACCTTGTTCTTGTGTTTGTTTAATCGCTTCGACTGCCGCATGATTTAAAACAAAACGCTCACTATGCATTTGATGCTCAAAAATATTATCCACACGCACAGGTTGAAACGTACCTGCCCCCACATGCAGAGTGACTTCGCAAGTATTTACGCCAAGTTGTTTTAATTGATCGAGCAAAGCATGATCAAAATGCAAACCAGCGGTCGGCGCTGCCACCGCGCCGGGATGTTTGGCATAAATAGTTTGATAACGTTCACGGTCAACTTGCTCTGCTTCGCGTTCGATATAAGGTGGTAGTGGAATACGGCCATATGAATCTAACAATTCTAGCAGACTAGCCTCACCGGCAAATCGCAAATGAAAAAACTCACCCTGACGCCCTAGCACTTCAGCTTGTAATTGTTTATTTTCTAATAGCAACAAGCGCCCAGGCTTGGGTGAACGATTGCTACGCACATGAGCCAATGCTTCGTGTTGATTCAATACACGCTCGATTAAAACTTCGACTTCACCACCGCTATCTTTTTCACCAAACAAGCGTGCAGGTATCACTTTTGTGTTGTTAAATACCAACAGATCGCCTTGTCGTAACAACCGAGGAATATCACAAAATTTAAAGTCTTTTAATTGTTGCTGGTTTTGTGATACACAAAGTAATCGACTTTGGCTGCGTTGGGCGCTAGCCTGAGTTGCGATCAACTCGGGAGGTAGTTCAAAATCAAAATCACGGGTTTGCATCGGTTTCTATTCTGTGGGGTACGTGGAATTAAAGCTAAGCCAAGGGCTTTTGAAGTCCTAAGCGAGCAAAAGCGACCGGAGTAACTGATCGCACATTATACACCAGGTCAAACACCTAAGACAGCCTGGCTTTACATTTGCATACAAATCAATAAGTTTGGATTTTAAATGAAAAATTCGCGAATTTCACATGACCGAAACAGGAGAGAGGGAATATGAAACTTAAACTTACAACAGCACTATTGGGCGCGAGTGCTTTAATGATGTCTGCGAGTAGTTTTGCGGTAGTCGATGGTATAATTGCAAATTCCATCACCTCCCGCAATGCTTCAATGGGCGCTAATTATTTTTCCATGGAAGATAGATCAGACATTTGGATAAATCCGGCATATGTCGTGAAGTATGCAGGCAATGCATACATCGAAGATTTTCGCGGGACTATTGATGCAACTGGTTGGGGGGGAGCTAATGTCGAAACGCCATTTGGTATCATAGGACTATATCTCGGTAGAGATTATTGGGGTCCATCCGCTAGTTTTGGCAATTTACCAAGCAATGCAGGTGGTGGAGCAATAGCCGCCGACCCAGGCACACTTTTAGCTTTTGGCCCACTGCCTTCCCTTGAAAATAAACTTGATGTGCTCTACGGGATGGACATTGGTGCATTTGATGTTGGATTGCGCCTCAATATGAATGGCTTTTCAGAGTCGCAAAATAATCCAACAGCCGCAGGAGCCATCACTGCTCATGAAATGTCCCTGAGTATGTCTCAAATTAATATTTCAGCAGGCCTTCGCATGAAAGATATGCCACTTGATGCTGGTGTCTTATTCTCGCTCAAAGGGGTTGAAGGCAAAAGTATTAGGGTAGACGAATGAGGCGCAAGTGCTTCAACTAACTCAAGAACACTAGATGACAATGGCGCCAAAGATATTGCTTTATTCGCACGTATGCGTCTAATGGAAGAAAAGCGCTCACATTTATTGGTATCCATTTTCTTCTCCTCAGAAGATGACTCTAGAGACGTGGCAACACTCACTCCCGCTGTTCTACCCACCCATGTTTCTGTCACACAGAATATTGTTGATAAAGAAACAACGATGGGGGCGCGGGTTTCTTACAATAAGCAAGCAGGCTCTACTACCTTGATTGCAACAACAGGCTTGTCTCGTACTTCATCCTCTCAAGGATTCAAACAAACAACTGATGCAACCATAAATTCAGATGCTAGTTATGAGGAAAGCTCAATGACTATCCCTTTAATATTATCTTTTGAAAGCACAGGTCTACTAAAATCAAAAAAATGGTCGGTTCGTGGCGCTATTCAAAGAAACCTTTTCGATACCAACTCACTTGAAACAACCACCAATCAAGCGCCAAAAACAGTTACTACGGTCGCTACTGATAATAATCTGACTACTTCAGTTAGCTTAGGTGCCGCATATCAGGCATCAAAGAATCTCACTATTGACGCAGTTGTTAGTCGAAATCAGTTATATAACGATGTCAATCCATTTACTACGGCAACTGGCAGCCTATTCACTCGTTTTTCAGTTAGCTACGCAATATAGTTTGATATTAATGACTCATTCAAGCCCGGCACTACGTCGGGCTTTTTTTTTGAGGCTATTGCGGTAAAATCCCCTTTTACCCAATTCATAAAAAACAAGAGCCCCTTATGAGCGAATCTCCATTTATTGCTGATGTAAACAAAGAGAATTTCCAACAATTAGTGATTGAGCAATCATTTCAAGTACCCGTATTTGTCGATTTCTGGGCTGACTGGTGTAATCCCTGTAAGGTGTTAATGCCCATGCTGGCAAAACTGGCCGAAGAATATAATGGTAAGTTTTTTCTCGCCAAGGTCAATAGCGATCAACAACGAGAACTTGCAGCACAGTTTGGGGTGCGCTCATTGCCCACGGTCAAAGTTTTTAAAAATGGAGAAGCGGTGGAAGAATTCGCCGGTGCACTGCCGGAGCCGACTATTCGCGATGTTATCGAACGCAATATTTTACACGACGAAGATTTTATTTTGCAGGATGCGACTCAAATGATCGCTCAAGGTGAATTTGATGCGGCAAAAGCCAAAGTGCAAACTGTGCTAGAAAAAAATACATCGCATAAAAATGCGCGCTTGTTAATGGCAAAAATTTTCCTCGCACAAGATCAAATCACCAATGCACAGGAACAGCTTTCGCACATCACGATTGATCAAATCGACGACGATGAGGTGCTGTTATTAAAAGCGCAATTAGAATTTGCCGATGCCTTGGGAGGAATTGAAGATTTGTCACAATTGCAGGACCAGGTTTTAGCAAATCCCAAAGATTGCGCGTTGCTTTATCAGTTCGGCGCTTTTCATGCGTTGCAGGGCAATTACGAGGCTGCCATGGAATCATTTTTAAACGTCATGCGCCTAGATCGAAAATTCAACGATGACGCCGGTCGCAAAGCCTTGTTACAAGTCTTTAACTTGCTTGGTGGCACAGGTCCATTAGTGACCCGTTATCGCAGCAAAATGGCCATGTTACTGCATTAACTGCAAAATATGAGTTAAAACTGATAACGCCAACCTAATTCCAATCCGGTTAACAAGGTCGCACTACGTGGCTCATGCACCCCAGCGTCGACTTCAAATCCATCGGGATCGGTAAGCGGTTCGTGCGGACTACGGCCCAAATCCCAGCTTTCAAGATAAACATTAGTGCTAAGATAGCTATGCTTGGTCCAACGATAAGAAAAAGGCAAGCTCACACGTGCGCCATAATGTTCGCCTAATTTCAATTGCTTACTGGCGTATTTGCCTTTGAAATCGACGCGCATTGTCGGACGAATTGAGCGGCTAAGGTTTAAATCTATTTTGAGGTGATGCCGCGATTTTTTGTAGACAAAGCCAGTCGCGCCAATTTCTGCAAATGGCCAGGCATAAAATTCATATAAACCGATTACTCCACCACGACTTTGTATATCTCGCACCCATTGATGCACACCGAATCCTGCATAAATCACCGCGAAGTCTTCGCTGCGCCAGGAGCGATAGATTTTGCCTAAACGCATACCTAGATTCAAAATTGTTTGTTTAGTCGTGGTTTCATGGGAACGTTTGGTATGAATTTGATGGCCTTTATAATCCACCATACCTTGCACGCCATAACCGCGCGCATGAAAATAAACCCCGCGCCAGTTAAAATCCGCTTCCAGATTCACACCATAAAGCGCGCCATTCTCGCGCACCAGGGTATGCCCAGCTTCATCAAATTCCTTAAACTCAAAATTGACTACACGTGTGTCTAATTTTATGTTTTTTGGGATAAACCAATGGGAATTTGCAGCTACCAGCCCAGGTAATAGGCAGGCAAGCGTCAAAATCAATCCGGACAAAGAAAATAACTTATTGTTTTTCATGATTAATATTTATTTGGCTAGAATACTCGGTATCGTAGCCCGGATTGTAAGCTAGAAAGCTTTAGAAAAACTGAAAAATAATCGGATCTATTAATAATTGATTCCATGATGTTTCGGTGGTGCTATCAATAATGCCATCGCCATTCAAATCTGACTCAACCAGCACCAACCCATTGCCAATTAAGGTGGCTAGATGGATTTCGCTAGCACCACCCAAATCGGTTTTAATTACCTCAAAACGACCGCTTTCGGGTGCTTGATTGGTTATGCCTTGTAGTGTTTCCAATGTTTTAGCACTGGTTGCGCCAAAAATAGAGCTTTGCGCGCTAATTTCAAACCACCAAGTGAATGCACCCGTGTTGGTATCATCATATGTAGTACGTATTGTTGCACTTCCGCTGTTTGTAGAAATTTCTCCATTATTCGGCTGACTTAAATCCCATTCACGTACGCTTTCTTGCTCATAAGAGAAAAACCCGAAAGTGGCAGGTATTGCCGTTGCAATAATTGAAGTAGTGGCACGACTGTCAGCACTAGAGCTTAGATTAGTTTGCAGATTTGTGCGTACTAGATTTTGCCTGGCAATCGTTGTGGTGCTCGACCACTGATCGGTGACATAAGGCTGTCCGGTAATTTCATCAATCGACATAAAACGACTGCCATTGCTCAGAACATTACCTTGCACACATTCGACAAATGTTGTGGTGTAAATATCACCTGTAGAAAACCAGGGTGGACCTTGGTTATCGACGGTGCGCACGCGTTCACCACCACCGGGGCAAGGAATACGGGTTTCAGAAATAACACCCGCAGCAAACTGCTGTGCAAGCTGGCTACCTGGTTTCATACTTCGCGCAATTTCTAGAATCTCTTCATCCAGATGATTTGCCATCTGCAATAGATTGACCCCATCACTCGTAGCGGAACTATTTTGCTGCGAGTCTTCGGCATGCTCATAACCACCAGCACAAGCCAACATCATCAAGGATATGCTCGTTAATGTGAATATATGTAGTTTAGGTTTAAGACAATCATAAATCGTGGTGAAAAATAAATTCCCGGCCTTATCCTGCGCCAGTTTGCAAAGACTAACCCTGTCCATTGTGCACCCCACATGCATTCTGCTTATGTTTTGAGAAAAAATGGGCGGGTTTTACCCGCCTCTAATGTTAAGTATAGACGATACTTATTACTTCGTTTACAAACTGAGAGAACGTTCTTCGAGAATTTTTTTCAAGCGCTCTGCGGGCACATAACCAGGAACCAGCTCACCGTTATCGAGTACGATCGAGGGCGTGCCAGTCACACCAAAAGCCTGACCTAATTCAAATTGATCCTTAACCGGGTTGACACAGTCTTTGCGCGCTTGCTCCTTACCCGACTTAGCTTCAGTCATGGCTTTTTGCCTGTCATCAGAACACCAGACCGTAACGGCTTTATAATATGATTTGCTATTAGGACCTGAACGCGGGAATGCCAAATAACGTACTTCGATGCCCTCTTTCAAGTAGCTATCCATTTCGCGATGAAGCTTGCGGCAGTAGCCACAGTCAATATCCGTGAATACGGTAACTCGATGGTTGGCTTTGCGTGGTTTAAATACAATCATGTCTGACTCTTTAATACTATTTAACAAACCTATTCGTTTTTCCGAGCGGGTATTTTCCGTCAGATTGATATTGGTTTTGATATCAAACAAATCACCTTGCAACAAATAACGTCCGTCTTTACTCACATACATGACTTGTGAACCCATGACGACTTCATATATACCAGGCAATTGAGAGGCTTTGATGGTTTCTGGTGCACGTCCGACCAAGCCTTTAAAAATCTTCTTGAGTTCAATAATTTCTTTGCTTTCCGCCTGCACTTGGGCCAGTGGCACCAACATCATGATCATTAAAGTCAAAATTAATGTTTTTTTAGTCAATAGGTTATAAAACATTTCTAATCCTTGGTTAATTTTGCAGTGTTAGTTAGACTATCTCAAGAAACACTGGTTCGATTTGGGCTGCCCATCTTAATCGGCTTATATGCGGATTTCTAGCCAATTTTTTACTTTTCTCAAGTTAAAAACTTGCTTAAATCGCACCTTCCCACTGCAATAGCTGTTGCTTCAAGCGCACTAAACGCCCTTGGGTTTGACCAGCAAAACCACCCAAGCCATTACTTGCAACCACACGATGGCAAGGAATTAAAAGCGGAATCGGATTAGCACGACAAGCATTCGCCACCGCCCGTGGTCCGCTACCTGCTGTTATCGCAAGTTGTTTGTATGTGAGGGTTTGACCAAATGGTATTGTTTGCATGATAGACCAAATCTTGCGTTGAAAAGGTGTGCCTTGTGGCTTCAATTTCAAGGTTTTCGGCAGTTTCTTTTGCTCAATATATTGCTGCACTAAACGGCTGAGTGCCAAATCCTCATTGACTGTTTGCGCGTTGTCCGCTAAGAAATCAATGGCGCTGATTTCATTAAGGTGACCGAAAATTCCTAGGCTCACCCAAGGCGTCACTACAATACAGTCATAATTTTTAATTGATGCCAAAAGCTCAGCTCTTTTTAGTTAGGCATGAGTTAAGAATCTTACCAGCGATAGGCCAACGCGGAAGCCACGTACCAGACATTCCGATGCTCACCGTCCAAGGATTGTCCGGTTTGCGCTTGAATCACCCAACGGTTGGCAAATTCCCATAAAATAGAAATACTGGCATAGGTATAACGATTCTTGTCTATGGCAGAAATACTTCGACGCCAATCAAAAGAAATTTCAATTTGGGGTAATAAATAACTCACCCCGGCCTGGCTTCGATGAGTTTCAAACCCTTGCGCTTGTTGCAAAATCAAAGGCGAGAATAACAATACTTCACGATCGCGAGTATTGGCAAGAGAGCTTGGATCTTGATCATAATAAAACTGCGCATGGGCCAAATAAATTCGCATAGTATCGAGAAAATACAATTTTGCTTCTAAATGCAGACCACGGCTATAAGCACGAAAGGCGTCGATACTATCAATACTGTTGGCATGGCGATTAATAATTCGCACCGAGGGTTGCGCCAATACCCGCCATCTCGGCGATGACCATTCCAATTTACCATGATAAGTGTCCGTGTGCAGCAAGGTCCAATTACCCCAACGCTCAAAACCTAAACCCATGCGTACGACTTGCAACGGCGATGATTCGATGTTGATTTGGAAATTATTCATAGTAATGGTTTCACTAGTCGCTACTTGGCTACGATCATAAACCAGAGCAAAACGGTTTTCATAAGGTAGCGCTTGGTCCCAGTGCAAACGAAAACTACGACTGCCATCTTTGTCAAATAAAGTACCTATAGCCAAGCTCGAAGGCATGTATGAGGGCACCCAAAAATCTTCTTCGGCAGCATAAACCGGCAAAACCAACCAAGCGTTTATGCAAATAATAAGAACAGCTCTAATAATTTTAATCATGAATAGCCTAAGCAGTTGTATACAGCAACCTGTCATGATGCGTACACAACATGATCAGCGTCTTAAAGACTGTATATTTTACGCGCTTTTAAGCTATGAAGAAACGTCAGACTTGATGGTTACGCAATTCGCTGGTGTGTAAAAATAATTGCTCTGCATTACGATCAGTGATACGTACCAATTCCATCGGATCAGTCTCGCGTATTTCTGCAATCACAGCGAGAATATCGGGCAAATAGGCGGGATTATTGCGTTTACTAGGATACATGGCTGGAGCCATGTCAGGCGCATCGGTCTCTAATAATAAACTGTCATCGGGTAGATTTTTTAAAGTACGTCTTAATTTTGTTGCCGCGTCATAAGTGACAGCTCCGCCAAATCCAAACTTAAAGCCCAAATCCATATAACGCTGTGCTTGCTCATAGCTACCATTGAATGCGTGCACGCTACCACCCGCATCGAGCTTGAATTGTTTTAACATGCTCAAAGCATCTTCATGGGCTTTACGTATGTGTAGAATTACTGGGAGTCTATGTTGTTTGGCAAGTTGCAGTTGTCCTGCAAGCAATCTCGCTTGTGCTTC
>JAOUJM010000184.1 GCA_029883265.1 Gammaproteobacteria bacterium | reverse complement strand
ATATGATTGCTAAGAAATGTTTTGTAATTTCGTATATTTACCAAAGTTCAATTTTTTTTTAATTATTCTTGACCTCAAAAACCACCTGTGTCACGATTCGGTAGTTTCTTTAAAAATGGGAAACTAGGCTGTGAAATGTTTTTGATGTTTAGCTAGAAATTTTAATTAAACAAAAAATATTTCATTCGCTTTAGTGACTATCTCGCTTTGGAGGGTGGAGATGAAAAATAAGCTGACCTTAAATAAGACGATCTTTGTCTTGCTTGTAGCGGCTTTCACTACTGGCATGGGCAATGGGAGTGTGTTTGGCGCAGCGGTAATGTGCGCTGTTGGTCGTGGCCCGTATGAGAGTTGGGGTGGTTGGGGCGCTGAAGCCTTCGATCCTTCTACGTTCTCTGGCTTTGTTGATTGCATGATGCTCGCTTTTGGCGCCGCATTCGCTGTAATCGTTGGCTTGGCCATGGGCAAGCATGGTGAAATTGAAGCTCAACGCGATAACACTGGTTGGTAAAACTGGAGTTATTGAAGAGCTTCGACAGATGAAAATCGAGAAAGGGGATTTTAATCATGTTAGCTACATTTGCCGGGGCCTGTGGGATTCTACTTGCATTTTCAAGCATGTGGTTCTCCTGGTATCTAATGAACAAGATGAAAGAATGATTTTATTCAATTCTGGGGCTTTTTACTCAATGGGAGGTGAGGTTTCATGTTAATGAAATATCTCTTCGCCAAAAATGATGAAATACCAGCTGGATCGGCAACGATCTTTTTTGGTTTCTCATCCATTTTTTGGTTTGTGGTCGGGACAGGGCTTGGTTCCTTTAATGCTGCTAAGCTTGCTTTTCCTGATTGGGTGACGGGAACAGAGCTATTCGCTTTTGGACATATGCGCCAAGTGCATGTACTCGCTGTTATCATCGGCTGGATTTCAATGGCCTTTGGTATGACTATGATGTATATGACACCTGCTCTTGGAAACACCAAACTTTGGTCTGAAAAACTAGGTCTTTGGACTGTATTCTTGTGGAATATTGGTCTTAGCTTAGGTTTATTACTACTTTGGATGGGTATCACTTCTGGTCGTGAATATAACGACTTGATCTGGCCTATCGATCTTGTTGTTATTTTCGGTGTATTGCTTCCGTTAGGTATTAACGTATGGATGACAATTGCACATCGTAAAACACAAGGTATCTATATTACTAACTGGTTCTTCGGAGCCTGTATCTTTATGGTGATGATTGTTTTCTTAGTTGGTCAATCACCAGAGCTATTCAACTTGACTGGTCTTACTGAGGCTTACCTAACTTTTTGGTTTGCTCATAACGTACTGGGTCTTTGGATAACTCCTGTTGCGGCTGCGATTGCTTACTATACGATTCCAAAATTAACTGGTAATCCATTGTATTCACATCGTATCGGTCACTTGCACTTCTGGGCGATTATCGTCTTCTACTCTACGCCTGCATCGCATCATTTGATGTCTGCTCCGCTTCCTGAGTGGTTGAAGTCTTTCGCTTCTGTAGAGGGTGTATTGATTCTGATCCCTGCTGTTGCGTTCGTAGCGAACATTCTACTTACCATGAAAGGTAAATGGACAATGTTTGTTGAGAATGTTGAAACTAAATTCTCAATTACAGGTGTGTTGCTTGCGATTCCTTTGAATATGCAAGGTGGTTTCCAGCAAACCCGTGCAATTAACTGGTATGTACATGGTACAGGCTGGATTGTTGCTCATGCTCACTTGGCTTTATTGGGTATGTCTAGTTTCCTTGAAGCTGCTGCTGTTTACTTCGGTTTACAACAAATGCTTCGTAGAAAGCTTTATTCACTAACTCTTGCGAACTTACATTACTGGTTCTTTATCGTTGGTTTCTGCATCTATTGGATTTCTATGACTATTGCTGGTCTGATCCAAGGCGCAGGTAAAATCTACGAAGTACCATACATCGATGTTGTTGTAGCTGAGCATCCTTATATGATTGCTCGCTGGGTCGGTGGCACCATGGTATTCACTGGTAACGTAGTTTGGTTATTCAATATGTGGATGACTGCCCGTGAAGGTACTCTTGTACCAGAAGGTCGTTATGCACATGAGTTAGCATACGAACGTTAAGAAGTAAGGGGGCATATGTTTATGTGTAAACATAAGCATATGCTCAGTTAGCCTCGAATTTTCGAGACGCTGAATTAAAGGGAGGAGGAATTCAAGTGGCCTTCAGACGACATAAATTTGGATCCGCTGGTATCGGCCTTATGTTTGGCTTTTCCATGTGTATCACTTTGTTCGGACCGAGTAATGATTTCCGTTCAGGTGTTTCAACATGGGTAGGTCTAGATAAGCAGCTATCTTTGGGTCGTGTTATTGGTTTCAGCTATGAAGATCCTACTGTTTCGGGCGACGGTAAACCTATTACTGTTATCCTTAATAAGGATCCTAAAACTGGTGTAGCAATTGATCCACCTATTCGTGCTTATGTTTACAAACCAGGTGTTAAGTTTTCGCCGGGTGTTAATCACCCTGAGTTGCTTGGTCCAGGTGTTGAAGATCTAAGTATGCGTGATGGAAAAATCAGCTCTGCCAGCATGTCTTCTGGCGCTGTTTTCACCGTTTCTAAAGGTGTTTTCAATGACGAAGAAGTAGATTATATCGAAAACGCATCTGCTACTCGTGGTTGGACTCCAGACAAAACTTTGAGAACTGCCGGAGATGCAAATTCTCGTTATGTAGGTAAAGGTAAAACTATCTACATCTCAGAGGGTTGCTGGTGGTGTCATACATTGCTGCCTGAGCAAACTCAAGATTGGCAAATGTTTGGTCAACCGCCTTTCTTAGGTGATTTCAATGGTGAAATGCCAACAGCTTTCGGTTCTGACCGTAAAGCACCGGACATTTTGCATGTTGCGTCACGTAACTCATCACGTGAATGGATGACTATGCACTTTTTCAATCCACGATTAGTGCAACCAAACTCAATCATGCCACGTTTTGATTATCTGTGGGGCAAGCAAGATGCCAACGGTAATAGCATTGATTTTGCTAAGTGGAGAGCGGACTACAGCGATTATCTTCACGGTAAACGAATCTATGCTCCAGAAGTTCCAGAGCCAGCTCGCGATTCTGAAGTTCGCGCGTTGATCGACTGGATCTTAACGAGCTTGAAATAAGGGGGGCTAAGAATGGCTTTTAAAATGGATCAACCGCTTTATTCATTATCTGATGAAGCTGAGCAAAAAGAAATTCTAGCGCTTTGGGAAAAAGAAAAGCACGGTGGCCTTTCCGAAGGTAATAATCGTATTCCTTTTCCTATTACCTTCTTATTAGGTTTGATTATATTAACTGCATTCATGATCACGATGCCTATTTGGGGTCAACGCCCTACTGCAGACATCTATGTAGATTATGTTGCGTTAATGGATTCAGCTGAAGTGCAATCCATGGCAACTCCTGAAGAAAAGATGAACTACATCGCCAAGACCGCATATGCTAAAGCAGATGCGCGTCGTCAAGGTGCGTTGGAGCGTCATCCTTTGGCTTGGGACGACCTTCTTAACATTGCTCCTCAAATTAAAGAAATTCAATCGGGCAAAGGTAAATACCCGCTGGATAACTATAATGTGTTGGGCGATAGAATTGCGTTAGCAAATTTTGAAGGTAATTTCACTGAAGGTGGATATCGTGAACGTAAGCAACCCTGGTGGGATCTTGGATATACTATCGACGTTTTTTATGTTAGTTATTTCCTTATCACTATGGTTATCGTAATCAAGCGTTTACCTCACTTTTCACGTAAACCCAATTTGGGCTAAGGGAGGCTTAAATCATGATTGATCTAGATTATGGCCCAGGTGTTTTCGCAATGTGGATTATTATCGTTGTGTTGGCGCCAGCTTTATATGGCCTACTTTTTGTTGACAAATATTGGGAACAGCATCAGAAAGAAAACTCTAACGACGACGTTTTCAACTAATCTGAGTTGCTTTATCTCAAAGAAAAAGGCTACCTTCGGGTAGCCTTTTTTTATGGCGATAAATAAGGCAGAACTAATGCTTTTGAGTTAAAATAGCCTTCCTTTATGAATTTATGAATATTATGCTTGAAGTTTTCTTTTATTTACTTAATTTATCAAATAGTTACATCGCCACGCCGATGCTGAAACTAGCAGATAGTGCTGTTGATAACAAATATGTTTTTGGTATCGACATGAGTATCGAAGGTCTAAGGTCTCAGACTTACAGCTACGTTATTTTTGGATTTTTAATTCTTTCCCTGATTTTTTTCGCTTACATGATTTATATTTATTGGCCCAAAGGTAAAAAAGCCAATTTTAAAACAGGGGAGAAAATAATGTTTGGCTCACTAATAGTAGGAATTGTGATAGCAATTATTATTGGATGGGTGCAATTAATCGAAGGTTATCTTTTATAGGAGAATATTATGGGTGAGTTTTTTCGAAATTTACCAGACGGCTGGACTATCTACGTGTGGTTGGTGGTCGCTGCAATGATTCTTGTGGCCGCTGCTTTTATGCTACGTTGGGCGGCTAAAAATAACCAGTTTGATGAAGACATTAAGTATGTAGTTTTTGATGAAAACGACAAAGATAAAATGACTGAAGATGAATTCAATAAACACAAAGAAGTCATGGCAGAACAAGAGCAGCTACGAAAAGAATATTTAGCGAAAAAAGCGGAAGAAAATAAAAAACGTGCGTAAAGGCGAGAAAAACATAATCCTAATTATGGTTGTCAGTGTTGTCTCTCTGGTTGGCGTGAAATTCTATCAGAATGCGGGTGAAACCGAGGAAGATCCAGGCATACCCTATTATACAACCGCCACACCCGAACTAACATCTGCAGCGGCTACACTGCTTCACAAACATAATTGTCAAGAGTGCCATAGTTTATGGGCCACTAGAGATTTCACTATAGCAGTGCCTGCGCCTGCCCTGGATGGAGAAGGTTCTTTTCGTGATCGAGATTGGTTAGCTCAATATTTTGACGCAGCTGTTCCGCAAGATATTTTACCTACACGTCTTAAACCACAATATCGCCATCCTTCGTATGCCCATTTGAGTGATGAAGATAAAACAACTTTAACTGATTACATGTTTAGTCTTAAAGTTGAAGATTGGTATCGAGAACAAACTGAAAAACGCCGTTTCGAAAAACTTACAGGAAAAAAATGGGCCGCCAATGAATAATATCGTTAAACAACGTTTATTAGAAATATTCTGGGCATCTGTGGCCATTTTAGCTGGTGCATTGTTAACCCATTTGGGGCTGCAGTTGCTTTCTGTGCGTTTGGATGTTTTCTTTGGAATTTCTACATTTAGTCCTACATGGATACTCGCGGTATTTTTTGTTCCTTTTCTAGCAGGTATTTTAGTATCTGCGATTTATGGACTTGGAGGCAAAATCTTAGCTTATTTTGCACCATTACTAGTGTTGGTGCCAAACTATTTTGCGCTTGATGCGCATATGCTTCCAGATGGTATGTCAAAATTACCACTGGGTTATTGGATGCTGGTTGTAATAGTAGCTATAGAATTTTCCGCCCTTGGGGGAATTGTAGGTGAAGTAATTATTAAAAAAACATATGGTCGTCGACCTAAACATTTATTTCATAAACGCTACCAACAATCCATGCGTGAACGTTTAAATTTATCAAAAGAACTAGCAGAAAATGAAACAAGCTCCTAGACGCGAATTAACTCCAGAACAGATATATGTACGTAAGCGCTATATCGGCGCAACGTTTGTTACCTGTGTGGTGCTGTCTCTCTTAGGTGGTACAATCCACGTTCTACAGCTTGGTTCCAATCGAATGCAGGAAATGCGCAATATGGCAGCGTTCGATCTTGCAGAAGAGGAAAAACACTTACGCGCTGCAGGAGAAGATCTTTATATAAGTAATCGCCATGAATTTGGTAAAAGTCACTCGATTACGTACACCTTGGAAGAGGCGGAATCACTCATTGGTTTGAATGAGTGGAAAATGGTTGCAACCATGGTAACTATTCCAGAAGGCGAATTTATTATGGGTACTGATAGTCTGAAATCAGACATTCAGAACCGCCCTAGACATAAACGCTCGATAAAGAGTTTCAAAATAGACAAATATCCCGTCACTAATGCGCAATACGCACGGTTCGTAGCAGCCACTGGCCGTCGAGTGCCTATTAATTGGAAAAATGGCAAATTCCCACCTGAGAAAGCATTGCATCCTGTAACCATGGTTACCTGGTTTGATGCTAAAGATTATGCCAAATGGGCTGGCAAACGACTTCCTACTGAAGAAGAATGGGAAAAAGCCGCTCGTGGTGATAAGGGCCTTAGATGGCCTTGGGGTGAGCAAATGGATCCAACACGTTTAAACACATACTATACCGTTGGCTCCACAACGCCTGTAAACGCATATAAAAATGGTGCGAGTAGTTATGGTGTTATGGATATGGCAGGTAATGTACAGGAGTGGGTTGAAGATGAGTTTAATCCTTATCAAGAATCAACTGCCCCCGAGCATTTGTTTAAAGCGAAAAAGCCAGTGGTCCCGGAAGATAGTAAATTATTAGATATGAGTGTTGCCGAATTTGTAGAAACGGATTCTCGTTATAAAGTAATGCGTGGCGGATCTTGGAAGAGTGACCCATTTTCCACATCGTCATATCATAGAAATTTTTCTTGGCCGCAAATGACAGCTGATTTTTTTGGATTTCGTTGCGCTCAGGATATTAATTAACATTAAATGCAGAGAAGAACCATGTTAAAATTTTTCGTACTTACAAACTTGATATTGTTTTCCTCGCCAATTTTTGCAGCAACTGATAGCTATCGTTGGTTACACGTGACCATTGATACCCCATGGGCGATTTTTCTATTTCTTCTGCCAATGGTATTATTGCCAGCGATTTTAATGGCAATTTTGTATTGGCGTTTTGCTGGTAAAAAGAAAACCGATTAATATAAAAAGGACTCCTATGTTTTTACGGCTTTTGATGGTTGCATTTGTTCTTGTATCTTTTGCGCTATCGTACACTTCAGTGCTTGCAAGTAATTCAGATTCAGACAATATCAGCGTAATTCAAAGTTTTGCGAATCAGCCAGAAATTTTAGGCGCCACTGATTCATTTGATGAAATTCGTGATCAGCACAAAATACTTTTTTACATGGGTGTTGTTCTATTAATACTAATTTTTACCACGGCTGGTTTAGGTTTGGCGATGGTAATGAAAGGTAAACAAGTCTTTGTTGCGCATATGATCTCTGCAAGCGCTACGGTGTTTTTAGCATTAGCTCATTCAGTAGTCGCGGTTGTTTGGTTTTTTCCGTTTAAATAAGATTCAATGCACTCGCCAGCGACGGATTCTTTAACAACAAAGAGTGTCTCTTCCGGCAAACGAGTCTTCCAATTAGCAATCCTACTGATCTATTTTCTTTCGGGAGTGACAGCGCTCTCGTACGAAATTTTATGGGCAAAAATGTTAACCAATTTATTTGGGGTAAGCATTTTTGGCATTGCAATTACTGTTTCGTCATTTCTTTTAGGCCTAGGGATAGGCTCGATCATAGGGCATCGCTATAACTTTGAAAAATTACCACCAATAATTATTTTTTCATTAATTGAACTTGTTGTCGCTATTTTCGCCTTCAATCTTCCGGGCATATTTTCAAATTTAGAAAATTACATATTCAATTTTGGTGATAGTCTCGTTACCTGGTTCTCAATTCAATTATTTGCCGTTTTATGCATTATGCTTTTCCCTGCGCTCCTATTAGGTATTGGATTTCCATTGATGATTAGTGTTGGCAGAAAAATAGATCTGAATGTAGGTTTGATTTATGGTTTAAACACACTGGGAGGAGCAATTGGTTCGATATTAGTTATTTTGCTTTTACCTATATTCGCCTGGACTGTGTCGTTACGATTAGTGGCGATACTTGCCATTATCGTTGCAGTTATCGCGATATTCACGCACTACGTTTTTGCACGTAAATTGAAATTCTCATCTATTTCAAAAAGCAAACCTAGGTTTTCCAAAATCTTTAAAGATAAAAATATGGTTGCTTACTTTTTTATTGGAGTAAGTGTTCTAATGTTGGAGATTATTTGGACAAGAATATATGGTGTGATAATGCTGCGCACAGAATATGTGCTTGCTATCATTCTATTTAGTCTTTTGTGCGGTATTGGTTTCGGCTCAGTAATTGGTAATTTTATTCGTCATAAAAAAATACTAAACATACTGCCTCCGCTTACGGTTTTTTTTGTTGCGCTTACCGTTTGGACCTACCCATATCTAAGTCAACTGATACAATCGATAGAAACTTCAGGCTTTATTGCCAACGCATTATTCCAAATGAGCATGGTGTTTTTTATTACACTGCCGGCCATGCTTTGTTTTGGCATGTGGATGCCTATCTTGGCAGAAAAGTTAGGGGTTGAATCTGCACCCGAACTTTATGCGGTAAATTCGATAGGGGCGGCACTCGGTGGACTAGTCGCGGCCTTTGTGCTCCTGCCTTTGCTTGGATCATTTGGGGCAATTTGTTTCGCTGTTCTTCTATTAATAGTTGCTTCATATGTTTGGACGAGCAAAAGAATTTTTGCTGTTTGCTGTTTACTATTTCTCGGACTGTTACCATTTTCTATGTTTCCAAAGGTATCGCAATTAATGCCATCTCAGTTCTCAGGGACAGAGGAATTGTTAACTAAAGAGGATGCTATTAATCTGACGCATGTGCTAGAAGATAAAAATGGTGAACGTGTGCTTTTAGCCGATTTGCAACGCATGGATGCCTCAACAAACCCCGAAGCGGTGGTTGTGCAAAAAAATCAATCTAGACTTCCAATTATTTTGAAGCCGGATGCAAAAGAAATTCTTTTACTAGGCTTGGGCACGGGTATTACAGCATCCGGCCTGCCTGTGGGTGGCGAGCGAAATATTACTGCTGTTGAAATAAGCCCTGGTGCTATTCAAGCTGCAGAGAAGTTTTTTTCTAAAGCCAATAATAATATTACAAAAGATATTTCGATTGTGATCGATGACGCTCGTCGATATCTAGTGCAAACTAACAAACAATATGATCTTGTGGTTGGCGAGCTATTTCATCCTGATCTAGTCGGCCGTAGTGCGCTTTTGTCACAGCAACAA
>JAOUJM010000456.1 GCA_029883265.1 Gammaproteobacteria bacterium | reverse complement strand
TTGACAGGAAAGAAAGCTAGATTCATTTTTTATGAATGTCATTCTACTATTGACTACTGTTGCGGTGTATTTACTCACAATTACGTTAAAATAAGAAATTTAGCTAGATTTGAAATAGTTAAATGCCGTACACAGGTCTGGTGTTGGCAGTTGAGACTTGTTGTCTTAATTTGATAAGCTCTCAAAAAAAAGTAACATATTGTCAAAAAATGGTTGTTAAAGTTTTCTGCTAGTGGAGAATAGTGGCAAACAATGCAAAAAGGAAATACATATGGAAAAGAACCTTGGAAAAATTATATGCGTTATGATGCTCAGTTCGTTTTGCTCATCGCTTGCTATGGCTGATGACAATGCGCTGGAAGAACGGGAAATCTGTCAGGGAAGCGCACCGGCCTTATTAAGTGTTGCTGATTTCGATGGTAATGGTTTTGTCGATGAAAATGATATTGTGTTGGTCAAAAAAGCGGCGAAAAAAGATATTTATTATGCATTCTATGATTACAATGCCGATGGTGAAGTCAATCGAAAAGATGTGCGTCTTGCTAAGTCCGACTTGGGTAAATCCAGTTCTGCCCTCGATAGACAGTTAGCCAAGTTATTTCACTACAACAAGCAGCTACAGCTCGTTGACAGCAAGCAAGAGCTTCGAGCCATGGATTTTGGTGTGATAGCTGAATCACTTGCGGGGCATGGTGAACACTGGTCGGATTGGGGTGGTAATCGAGGTGGAATGCTCATGCCCGAAGGCATTAATGTGAATGCCGATGAAAAAGTAATGGGGCTGTATTGGAGTATCGATGCGATGCCAGTGTTTGCAAACGGGGCCACGGATTATCCAACACCGGGTGGTGCATGGCAGGATTCGCGTGTAATCGCGTTTGCCGATCCACAACCTAAATATACACAAAGCGATGATGAAAAATGGCATACCCATGGGGGGTTATGTTTAACGGTTGAGCCAGGGCCTGCTCCGTTGGGTTATAAAGCCGTATTGAATCAACACACCAGTTTTAACGAATGCCAAGCGATTCCGAGCTTGATTAAAACGGCTGGTGAATACAATGCCTGGTTCAATATCTGGATGCTACATGCTTGGATTTTTGACTTAAATCCGAATGGTGTTTTTGGCAATCTACATCCTTGTGCTGATGCAAACTCACCGGCTGAAGAAACGATTAACGGTGATCGTGAAGTACCAGCGTTTTTTCAGCATCATATGCACTAACAGCTTTTTAAAATTTGCATATAAACCATTGCAAAAAAAAGCGGGTAAATACATTACCCGCTTTTTTCATTATTGTTACTCGATCTTGGATAATACCCGTCTATAGTCCGACAAGCTCGGCATGTAAGCCATTATTTTTAGCTAGTTCGACAAATGCAGATGAGTTTATTTTGTCGGGATCATACTCAATAATAACTAAGTGAGGTGTATTGCTACCAAAATCCGCAGCTAAAACTCCATCTTGTTCGAGTAACTGCTCACGCAAGCCATCACGTTCACTCGCAGAGCTGTTTTGATCAATATGAAGGGTTACATCAACCATAGTAATTCCCATATTACTCTCTCCTTTTTCTACCACTTTCCCATCTACATTTTAACGCTTTTGCTGGCTGTAGGTGAATAATAATTCGCCTGAAGTTTAGATCTCCGTGCAGTAACTATTTCATAACACATAAATAATTTATATAACGTTTATTTTGACGACTTGTAACATGACCTTTGCAACGATTTGGTTCGTATAGGTCGTCGTTTTTTTCATTCTAGGTGGTGGCAAGAATTTAGGGTGTCAGGATCATGTATTCATGTTCTGATGGTAACAAGGATCAAGATGTTGTTGCTGAGTAGCATGAAAAATATTTTATGGTAGGAGACGGACTGGGAAATTAAAGCCAGCTCAATGTTGATTTAGTTGGAGAATTAATGTCTACGAAATCTCTATTTTTCGCTTTCATATGAATCTGTTTTGCACTTATAAGGTTAGTTAGATTTCTTCAGTTAGAAAAAATCTTTAAGCGCACTAGCTTCTGGATAAGCGTTTGAGTTAGCTAGAGTGCGTATTTCTGCAGGTTTTAATATAATTTATGGTTGTGTTGGCACCGATTTTTCTACTATTCTAAGCTCCATGTTTGATCAATTTTAGGAGACTCAGGGTAATCCCCCCATTTTTAACGTGATGCAATAGTAGAATCCATAGTTAGGCCACCAGGGCCAGTTTTTGTTTCGGTGTCATACCGTCCAATGCCATATTGGGTCTTTCATGGTTATAGGTCCACAAC
>JAOUJM010000455.1 GCA_029883265.1 Gammaproteobacteria bacterium | reverse complement strand
ACCGTTGTCGGAAGCATTACCGTTGTCCACACCTGCCAAAGCCGGAGAACCAAATACCAAACCTACGATAGCTACCAGTGCAATTTGAGCCAACCATAATTTTGCTTTATTCATTGTTTATTCCTCTCTCTTAATTAATAACCGCTGTTCTATTGATACCCCAAGTGTAGTACTTATAGCTGTAATTAAAGCAGGATGTATGCCAAGAGAACCTCAAAATTTTGAATTTTAATCTAAGTATTGAATTTAAAAGCCTTATTCACTAAAAATCTTTTTTGCAAATAAAATTGAAGCCGGTACTTGAAAATTCGAAGGGGGATTGCTACCCAAACTGGGCTCTAATGGATGAATTATGTAGACACTCATAGATAACTATTTGTTTTTATTGGCCTTAATTGATTAAACTAAATTGCATAAAAGTGATCACTTTAAGTGTTTATTTTTAATGCATTTATTGCTTTGACTATTATTTGGAATGTGAGACTCAAGCCAGAAGTAAAGTTTATGAGCAATTAATTCTAGACTTATGCAGGTCCCCAGAAGTACCCAAGAGCATTGAGAGGAAGAGGATTGAGCATCCCTGGCCTCATATGAAATGGGATATCCTTTTTAAGGAGTAAACTCAAAAGAAGCCCGACGGCTGAGCCGTCGAGCATCTTATGACTTCTAACTTTTAGAGAGTGAGACAAAGACTATCCAAAGAAGTAACAAACCCCATCATTACCCCAAAATCCACCAGCGGGCTCACAAGTTTCAACTGTGCATTCAGCGGTGTTTCCTTTTCTACATACAGGATCTGGATCTGGAGGAGTAATGTCCCCAGTTTTCCAAACGGCATTACCTTCTTCAAGGTTGGCATTGTCTAGTCTCATCCCTTCTCCATGCGTATAAAACTCGCCCGTTGTATCAGCAGTAACGCTTTTTACGGGTTTCGACTTAGGTGCTGCAATAGCAGTTGGGCCCAAAACCAAGCTTACGATAGCTATCAAAGCAATTTGAACTAACCAAAATTTTGTTTTATTCATCTTTTGATACCTCTCTATTATTGATTACAATTAATACATACCCCGAATGTTGTATTTTCTGTTTATTGCAGAGCAGAATGTATGCCAATAAACTCGTAAATACTTAATTTATATAGGAAATCATGTTGAGTGGGTTTTATCAGGGCTTTTAAATTTATATAGAATTTGAATGTAGTTATTATAAATTTTTGGCAAAGTGTTTTAATCAAATTTAGACTCAAATAAGTTCATTATTCAGACACTTATTTGTAAGCTATTGGTTTAATTTCATTTAGTTGAATGCTGGTAATTGCGTAAAATTAATCACAATGACCTCACTTTTCAAACGACTTATTTTTAGGTTAGTAAGCGATAAGGGTGTTTTACGAGGAGCAGAGTCGAGACGGCTTCTCAGTCAACTTGGAGGAGGATAGGGGGAATGTGGCTATGGCATAGGAAAAGAGACGATAAAGCGGGTTCCCTTTCCATATTCGGTGCGTACTTCAATAGTTCCGCCATGAGAGTGAATAATGCTATGGGTGACCCAAAGTCCGAGGCCGGTTCCTTCCGTCTTGGATTTGGTTGTAAAAAAGGGTTCAAAGATGGATTTTCGGGTCTCTTCCGTCATGCCGACTCCGTTGTCCTCAAACGTTAAATGCAAATAGGAGTCCTGACAATGAGTTTTCAGTTTGATTTCGCCACCGGTTTCGGGAATGGCATCCATCGCATTTTGAAACAGATTCAGGGCGACTTGCTTGATCTGATCTGGAAAGGCAGACATTTCTGGAAGAATCTTGCTGTAGTTGGTTTTGAGGCAGATGTTTCGGTCCGATAATTCTTTCTGAGCTAATAGAACAATTTCCTCCAGGACTCGGTTGATCTGGACCGGTTCCTTGTTTTCTTGGGTAGGACTGAAGAAGTTGTTGAGTTTTCGAGTCAGCTTGGCGATCCGGTCGGTTTCGCTGATAGCCATATCTATAAAGCGTTCATCTGCTTCCTTCAGTGGAACGCACATTTTAGTTCGTTCCAGAACGTTGCGAATACCAAAGAGAGGATTGTTGATTTCATGGGCAATCGAGCCTGAAAGTCTCCCGATTGAAGACAGTTTTTCAGTGTGTAACAGTTGTTCCTGATAGAGTTTCAACTTCTCCTCGGCCTGTTTTCTTTCGGTTATGTCTTGTACGATTCCTCTTAATTTCTGCGGTTCTCCCTGGTTGTTATGGAATGTCTTGCATTCCTGATGGACTGTCCGAAAAGTTCCATCGGGCAGGACAATGC
>JAOUJM010000454.1 GCA_029883265.1 Gammaproteobacteria bacterium | reverse complement strand
TGATTTGGTCGGACGTTATTTATTAGATGCGAATGGTACTCGCTGGTTAGACGGCCCCTTAACAACTGCTGCACGTATCGGCGCTATTTGTTATCTCGACGAAGTGGTTGAAGCGCGTCAGGACACCACAGTCGTGATTCATCCCTTAACGGATCATCGTCGCACCCTACCTTTGGACAAAAAAGGTGAACTTGTCGAAGCCCACCCGGACTTTCAATTAGTGATTTCTTATAATCCAGGTTATCAAAGTTTAATGAAAGATTTAAAACAATCCACCAAACAACGATTTGTTGCTATGGATTTTGACTATGCCTGCAGCAAGGTCGAAGCGAATATTATTGTCAATGAAACCGGCGTGAATGCTGACACCGCAGAAAAATTAGTAAAAATTGCACATACCGCACGTAATTTAAAAGGTCATGGATTGGATGAAGGTATTTCGACGCGATTATTGGTCTATGCGGCACAATTAATCAACCAAGGCATTACAAACATCGATGCTTGTGATATGGCTTTAGTGCGTCCTATCACCGATGATCAAGATATAAGTTCGACGCTAACCCATGCCATTGAAGCTGTGTTCGCTTAAAACCTATGTAAATCGGCAAATACAAAATCGTTGCTGCCTTCTTCGATATGAAAATTTGTGCTTGTTACAAAGCAGTTTTGGATAACAAACTATGACACCCGAAAAATTAGCATCCTATCGCGCACAACTCAAATGCGGTTTCAAAGATTTAGATGCCGTATTTGGGGATTGCATGAGCGAAGCTGAACGTGTGCTTTCCGATAAAGGCGTCAACGACTATCTCGAAGGCGCATCTTTGATTTGCATGATCGGTCGTGGCTTTGAGCCAGTGTTAGTTTATCTAGAAGAAATGCCGGAAATTGCTGTCAAACTTGGTGAAGAAAGTCTATCGCTGGTGTCACAAACCGTATGGGAAATGTCCCGCACACCAAACGGCAAAGCGATTCCCGGTTTTTTACAAACACTCGCCGAAGCCTCACGGCGATTATCCAGTTTGGATTTACTAAAACACTATATCGATGTCTTAATGCAAATGATGGAACGCACTACGGTTTCGATTCATGGGTTTCATTCGACCATTCCCAGCCCCGGCTTACCCGAAATACTCAAACAAATTCCAACATTATTAAGCCAATTATCCTTAGAAGGTTTTAAAAACTGGATTGAATACGGTATTCAAAATTACAATCATCATCCCGAACGGCAAAAAGATTATTTTAGTTTGCAATCCGCTGATAGTCGCGCAATATTACAAACCGAACGTCATGGCACCTTGTTTATTCACAATGAACGTAAACTCGATTTGTATTTGCAAGGCTTATGGCAAGAAAAACAATATATCATTCCCTATGCCGAAGGCTTTGATCAAATCCGCAAACCGACCCCCTATTACGACGCGCTCGGTATTCGTGTGCCTGATGTTTATGATGATGCAGGTGAAGTCAGTGGACTTAATCGTTATCGTGCCTTGCTTGCCCACATGGCTGCACATATGCGGTGGTCAACACAAATCATCGCCGATAATTACAGTCCTTTTCAGCGTACCGCCATCGAATTATTGGAAGACTCGCGAGTTGAATATCTCGCCATGCAGCTTTATCCGGGCCTACGCAAACTGTTTTTGAGTTTACATCCTGTCCCCAAAGAAGATGAATGCAATCCTGATGAGGTCTCATGCATTCGCCATCGCTTGGCCATGCTGTCATATGCGATATTAAATCCCGACCATGGCTATCAGAACAAGTTCATAATCGAATATGCCCAGCGCTTCCATGATTTAATGCAAAGCGCTGAACACTCCACCCGTGAAGTTGCTAAAATTGCAGTGAGTTTTATTGCACGTACACGTCAGCAATCGGATCAATCAGCGAAAATCTATTTTGACAACACCATCATCGACTACCGTGATGACAATCGTCACTTATGGCAATATATCGAAGAAAGCGATGATGAAGAAATGTTTGAGCAGGAAAAGAAACAAACGCAAGAAGAAATCAATCACCTGCCACCGCGTCATTATCCAGAGTGGGATTATCATAGCCAATCCTACAAACCCGATTGGGTGAGTTTGTATGAAAGTTTGCACCCACCGGGTAATGCCAGCGATATTGATCGATTGTTAGAAAAACATGCGCTGTTGGTAAAGCGAATTAAACAATTACTCGATTTATTAAAGCCACAAAATTATGTACGCGTGCGTTATCAGGAAGATGGTAGCGAATTAGACCTGGATGTCGCCATTCGATCCTTAATCGATTTTA
>JAOUJM010000453.1 GCA_029883265.1 Gammaproteobacteria bacterium | reverse complement strand
GTTTTTTTTCAAATTGGACGAGCCCATAAATAATCCTGTTAATTAAAAAACCCCAAAGTTTTCCAAGCTGCCGCCGCCACACCGAGCTGATAAACTATTTGAGAAATATTCGTCCAGAGATTTAAACTACTCACGCGTTCGGCATCCAGAGGAACAACAATCGTATCACCGGGTCTAATCGATGTTGAAACTGGTAATAGCCAATACTTATACATTTCCTCCACTGCACCATCAGCTCGAATAATATACGAACGCGACATATCAGCTTTACGGGTGCCTCCTCCGCTAAATGAGACATATTTCTTCCCGCTTAAACCATCGTTATAAATATGTGAGGTTGGGTGAAAAACTTCACCAATAACGGTTACTTCCTGCATGAGTTTTGGAATTACTAATAAGTCGCCACCATTAAGTACTAAATCAAACTCTTTGTCATTGTTAATTGCTTTTACAATGTTTATGACCAAACGGCCTGCAGCTTTAGTATTGGTGAGATTATTCAAGAGCTTGCTCGCAGCACCAGCCGCCTGAACTGCGCTAGGATCTCCACTGCGCTCCAAGCTAATACTGGCTAACTCAGACTCTAAGTTTGCCGACATTTCATCAAGTCTTTGTTGTTCTCGCTTGCGTAATTCTTCCCGAGTGAAAACTGCACCTTGGGGATAGGCGAATTCTGTCATGCCACCAGCGCGGTCAAGTAGGGAGCTTAAGGTTTCACCGCGACTAATGGGATATTTACCTGGAAATTTAACCTCGCCTCTAATCTCAACCAGCTTTTGCTCTTTCCAAAGTGGGATTTCTTTGATCGTCACCATATCATAAGGTTCTAAAATCACATCTTTGGCTGCATCATAATCGAGCAAAATTCCCACCAAATCCACTTTCAAGTGTTTTATTTCACGGACTTTATTTGAACCAACACGGTAGCGCGTTAGCTCTGCTTCCAAAGTAAAAGCCGACTCTTTTAAATTTCCTCCGGCTCGAATCAAATCGCTGATACGCATGTTAGGCTCTAGGGGATACGTGCCAGGTGCACGAATATTACCACCAACGCGTACTATTTTACTGAAATGATCACCCCTCGCTTGGGTATCAATTAGATCAATAATGGGTTTTATTTGTAGACTGCGTGATTCTGAAAGGTCGAAAACAAATATTTCATCTTGTGGTAACAATAAACGATTTTGCTCACTATCCGGATTAGCAAAAGCCTTAACCAAATTTACAGAAAAAGTTGTTATAAAATTATTGGGTTGCTGCACCCGTTTTATCAAAACATAATTAGGGTCAGCATTTTGTTTTAAGGATTTATAATTCGGCAATACATCTAACAAACGCAAATCTTTGCGCCATTGAGTTCGCCCCGGATAATGCACTTCACCTCGTACTTCTACCGCTTGCAGTAAATGTTCAATATTCGTTTTAACATGAATAATATCGCCTTTTTCAAGTAATAGGCTTTTGTCTTTCGGATTGTTTAGGTCAACATCAATGATTTGTTTTTTTGAATTTTGACCAAAACGTTCAATTTGTATTTTATCCGCTGCAGCCTCTTCTGTCAGTCCGCCGGCTTGATCAATAATTTGTTCTAAACTAGTTTTATTTTTAATTTCATAAATAGCAGGGCGACGCACTTCGCCTAATAGTTTGACCGACGCATCTACCGATGGCACATAAATCACATCACCCGTGATCAAGCGTAAATCCGTACTCATTTTTCCTTTTAACAACAATTCATACAAATCAATTGTTTTAATTAGTTGATTATTTCTTCGTAATTCAATTCTGCGTAAAGAAGCAATTTCTTTTAATCCACCACTAAAGACCAAAGCATCCATCACCGTGGCCAAAGAGTTCATGGTGTGCAAACCAGGATCGCGAACTTCTCCTAATACATAAACTTGCATGGCACGCATTTCACTCAAGGTAATATTGGCGCTGACACCGATGAATTGTTTTTTAATCCGATTCGTAAGCGCTTTTTTTAATTCCTTAAAAGTCATACCATTCACCGAAATAGGGCCAATACCGGGAAATGTCAACATGCCTTCGCGGGTGATCTGTAATTGGTACTCATCATTTTCTTTACCATATAATTGAACCATAAGAATATCACCAGGTCCCATAATATAGTTTGGTGGCACAGGTAAAATACTCGGATCATATCCGTTTAGGCGTTGAAGCGCCTGCGGCGAGTTAAACAACTCATAGCCAAATAATTTCAGCGCGGCCAAGCCGGTACGTTTAATGGGTAAGAGTTTGATGCGGATATCATAGGCATGAAGCAATGGTTCTACGCGT
>JAOUJM010000183.1 GCA_029883265.1 Gammaproteobacteria bacterium | reverse complement strand
CAGGACGGTAACCAAAAAAATAGCCGGTTTTCGAAAACGAGTTGTTATAGCTATTCCCATTATTACTAAAACTCTTTTCTGGCAAGGTGCCAGTGAGTTTGCCTAATGTATAGGATACTTCAAAACGATTGTCTTGTTTTTCGGCTTTTGCATAAACTAACCCATTTGCAACGAATGCCACTCGACCTAAATCAACATCCTCAAATAACCCGGCTGTTCCTTCCGGCTCATCAGTGAGATTCAATTTCACATTTATGTAGATTGTGCCAAAGCCTTTTTTATCCACCTGGCTATATATATCCACTGGAGCTGCTGTCGGCAAAGCGAGTTGGGCAACAGTATTGGTGCTCGTAACTAAAATTAGAGCTGTTAAAAGAATGAAGATGTGGGTTTTAAAAATCATCGATTCCTCCATTTTTGTCTAATTTCATCTTTATGAATCGGAATAAGACAAGCCAAACGTTGTCTATTCGGTGAATAATCAACTAAGCATCGGCCATCATTTCGGTTAACATTACTCACGTAATAGCTGAATGATCAAGCGGCAGAAAAACACAAAACATAATGCCCGAACCCCATTGCCAGCATTCCGATTCAAAACACTATTCAGTAACGACATTCACCCGGTTTGAATGATCACTTTCTTCGCCTTCTTGGTTAAAGGCAGTGATAGAAAATGTATAAGTACCCGGCTCAAGGTTATCGACACGATAGGTAGCAATTTTGGGGTCGGTGATGGTTTGCAATTGCACAAACCCTTTGCCTTCATCGATGTAAACAATGTGACCAGCTAAGCCCAACAACTCGGACTCATCGGTATTAATCGTGGGCGCGGACCATTCAAGTATGATGCTTCGTTTTTCAGGAGTGACCGCACCCACAGGGCTTTCATAGGGCGCTTGGTTTCCACAAGCGGCTTGCATCAATACTAAAAGTATAAGTAATCGAACGTTCATACTTTCATCGTTTACAAATATTAGTTGTTTTCATTGGTAGCTGTCACTTCTGGTGAACGAGTGAGTGTTAAAATTGTACGATAAGCGCTTGCTTTTCAACTTGATTACAAGCCGTATCAAACGGATCTTAGCAATTTCCAATTCACTTTGGAATACGTAAAATGCTGGCGTATGAATTTTCTAATTCCTACTATTGATATTTTAATTGTACAGTAAATATCAACTAATCGAATTTAGCGTATTTAATTTTTTTTGAACTTGGTAAGATAGCAGTCGATTTTCTGGTGATAAAAATAAATAAATGTTAATGTAGTATCGTATTTATGCTTAATATTTATACTCAGTATTTAAATTATATGAAGAACAAACTCTAAAAAATCGAAAACATTAGGAAAGCGTTAATTTGAATGGAGTAATATTTTGTTAATTCGATATTGGTTCTATTTTCTATCGGCTTGGTTGCTCTTTTACCCTTTTACGACCTTAGCTTATTCGCCTCCTCTTGGAATTCCCGATCCAGTATGGGATCAAGGACTGCACCCAATTGATAGTCTTGCGCCAGCTTGGCCGGACAACTGGCCAGGTTTGGAAGTGCCAAACTATTTTTATATTGATAATCGTCACCCGAATGCGACTGACGAAAATAATCCGTTTGGTTATCCCGACAAGCCGCGACTTAGCTTTTCCCAACGAAATTTTTCGGCTGGCAGTTATATCGAGTTACATGGCGAGCACGCCTTTGGTCGATTGCGCAAGGTGTTTAATTGCACAGCCACTCAGCCGTGCTGGCTAAGAGGCAGTGCCGCCAAAAAACCAGTACTCACCGGATCGCTTGAGCTTGAGGCGAGTTATCTTTTCGTAGAGCATCTTGATTTCAATGGTGGTTCAAACGGCGCGATTACCGTGATGGGTGCGAATTCACATCATGTGGTCATTCGCCATTCAAGTATTCAAAACCGAGCGTATAGCAGCCACAGCAGTGGTATTGGGATGTCTCCTTTTGCCAGCGGGAAAGTTCATGACATTATTGTGTACAACAATTTGTTTCGAGAACTTGGTGATTGGCAAGCGACAGATGATCTGGATTTTCATGGTGTATCAGCAGGAATAGTAAGAGACTCCAATTCCGAGTTAAACAATATCTGGATTTTAGAAAACACTTTTTATCACTTAAGTGGCAACGGTGTTCAGTTGGTAGCAGGAAACTGGGTTGATAGTGAAGACTATTTGCATCATGTCTATATTGGGAAAAACACCGCGCATGATAACCGCCAAGCTGGGTTTTGGTCCAAACAAGCCAGTCACGTCATACTCAGTGAAAATATTTCTTACGGTAGCAGAGAACATGGACTTCAGCCTGGCGACGGCATGGGATTTCAATATGGACCGGACAACATTTGGTTTATCTTTAATACCATTTATGCCAGCAATAGCGGTATAAGGCAATCGGACACTTCGTTTGATCGATACAGTGATCACACTGCCTATATCATCGGTAATTTAATTTATGATATTCACCCTCAGGCAGGCCCATATTATAGCCTTCCAATCAAACCCACTCGCACGGGACAAGCCATTAACCTATGGCATGGCATCATGACACGCTATGTTCTTCATAATACTATTTATGATGTTCACGGTGGAATTAATTTGATACAGCGTGGCCCAGTGTTTATTCAAGGGAATATCATAAAAAATGTCAACTCCGATGATGCTCATGTTTCCATCTATAATGCCTATGACGTAGTGCAGATGGAAAATAATATTTTTGACAATAATTCAGTTGAAAAAACCAAAATAATATGGCGAAGCACATCCTACTTTAGCTTAGCCGCCTTCATTGAAGGCATCGGTTTGTGCGCCGATTGCATCGAGACAGACCCGAAGTTTGTTAATGCAGGCACTAACAATTTTCAACTAGAACAAGATTCACCTGCTATTGATAAAGAGTCTTCGCTGTTGCACGAAATTTTGAAGAAATTTGAAATACTTTATGGAATTAATATAGAAAAAGATATTCAAAACAATCCTCGATTCGCAAATACAATCAGTGATATCGGCGCCATCGAATATCAAACCCAAGAAGAAGTCCCTCGTCGCAGACCTAGCCCACCAACCAATCTAAGAGCAAGGTGAATCATGTTTCAAGTGAAAAAAGGGGACGTTATAAACATCCCCAGTCTTACTCATTGAGACACTCCTTCTGTGAGGCTTTCGCCTCGTGATTAGATGTGTCCGTTTAAATGGGGGAGGTTCAATCTGCCCCTGATTTTTACTTTGCATACCATCAGCCCAATTGCATAATTGTCTTATTAATTGAGTTTTTACAAACACCTTTACCCCCAAAAACAACCATGAGCGTCTTCATCAATTATTTTTAGAACCTCAGATAAATCTTTCGATGATTCAAACGGCTCATAAAGATTCCATTTCAGATTTTGTCGTTGCCAATAAAGTTTCCAAAGACTTTTGGACTTCACATACTGAATTTTTGCAGTCATTGATTCTAATTTTTCACTAGGATTTTTCCAGTGAGGACGAATCTCGAAAATATATATACTTTGATCCTCAATTCGATAGTTAATTAGCAGCTGATCAGGCGGATAATATTTATTTCTATTGGCGCAAAACTGGGACAGCATTTTTTGGATTTTAAATATTTCGAATTCACTTATAGCCACTTTTTTTCACTCTTGACTGAATAATACAAACTAAACGATGAGTTTTATGCTTTGGTTGGACACCTATTAATTACTCAGTGTTCCAATGAACAAACTCTGAGTCTGGCCTTACAGTTAACTGGCACTAAACAGCAATACCAGATGAATAATGTAAGAGAATAAAGGTGACGATACCCTTTTCCACTCAGGCTGTACGCTGCTAACCAATTCAGACAAACATGCCGATCTTCATCAGTAAAGAAAATATCCTCACGACGATTTTCTCGCTGATTCATATAATGCGGCACTCCCACGAATACATTTCTGGCTAGTCGAGGCATACACCAATATTAAAGCTAGATGGGAAAGAATTAAAGGGTAGCGTCCTTTTTTTCCTAATTAAATATTTCGTTTGCCATTATGAAATCTTCTTTTGTATCAATTTCTATCCATTTGATACCGGAAATATCAAGCGCATAAAACGGCAGCTCTTTTTCGATCAGTCTTTCGTATGCTGCTTCGTAGTATTGCTGATGGTTTTTTTCATCCTGCATCATGGTTTCCAATTCAGCGAACAGTTGTATTGCTGTGTCTGCGCCAATTTTTTCAATACCGATGGATTCACCGATGGCTTCTTTTGGGGTAACCGATTTGCTGGCTTTGACCACACGGTTACCTTCTCTAATAATGACTTTGATCTCTTCGGCATCGAGTTGTATATTTTTATCGATACACAATGCGTTGTCATGCTCGCAACTAATAAGTTGGCTAAGAATGGTTTTATCAAATACCACATCGGCATCAAATTTGATAAACGAGGAGCCCGCCACGATATCCCGGGCCAACAGTAATGAGAAACCGGTATTGGTGCTTGCATACTGCTCATTGGTGATGAAGTGGGCGTTTATTTCGGGAAAATTATCCGTCACATAGTCTTTAATCTGCTCCTGCAAGTAACCCAGTACAAATATAATGTCCGTAATTCCGCAGTCACGACTATGCGATATCATCATCTCAAGAATGGTGTGCCCAGCAACCTTTAGCAGGCTTTTGGGGCAGTTGTCGGTTAAAGGTCTGATTCTTGAACCCATGCCTGCCGCTAGAATCACAGCTTTCATGTTGGTGCTTTCTTTAATTGTTTTCATGCTATGGCTAACTCATTCAATAGTGTGAAAATAATCGCGCTTGCGATTATTTACTGATAATTTGACTGCTGTTACTGGTAATATTGACACCACGCATCCAGCTACGCATAAGACCATGAATGATCTGACTAATGGCAAACAGCCAAAGCATTGGGGTCAGTGAGTTTAACACCAGGCCCAAGGACAGCATAAAAATGAAAACGCCCTCATCAACGTTAATAATTTTTCGTTGCTCAACGACAAACCATTTCATATTGGCTAAAAAACCATACCCAGGGCCTGCGGTATCTTCACGTTTGAGTTCGGCATCTTTTTCAGCTATTTTTTGCAAGTACTGATTGTCATCAGCAACCTCGGTATAAATGGCCACGTATTTGGCATAACCGCGCAGTAAGTAAAAAGAGACACCGATAAAGGCCAAAAATACCGGCACCACATCCTGCGATTGCACATAAGCGGCATAGCCAATCGCGCCAAACCATAGGATGACTTGTAGCTGATCAGTTAGCTTGTCAAAATAACAGCCCGCTAAAGAGGGCGTATTACGATAGCGGGCCATTTGACCATCCATGCAGTCCAGAATATGACTTATGTGGATCAGCACAGCGGCGCTAATAAAGTTTACTGTCCCGCCCGCGATAATTAAGGCAGCCGCCAGGATGGCAACAACAAAAGAAAACAAGGTGAGCAGGTTCGGGGTCAACCACTTGAAGTCCACGACAATATAATTTAGCGCGATGGCCAGTGGTGCAGTCACAAATGAAGACCACCACTCATCATTCTTGTTCTTGGTTGCCCATAGGCGAGTTAGTTTGTCATTCATATCTCGCCTTCCGCTACGCCGCGAACAATACCCAGTATAGGTTCTCTATGGATATTGGTAGCCATGCTAAGTACATTAGAAATAGGGGTGACAACTGGAATTATCGGAATAAAACTGGCCAAAATATCTTTGAGTGAGTCGATAAAGAATTGGATATCAATATGGGTTAATTCGCCAATATTTCCCACTTGAAACACCTTGCCACAAAAACAGCCCTTGCCTTCATAAATGATGATCGACTTTTCTCGTAATCGATTGCGAAATAGGGTGACATCGATGTGTGCGGGGATGTTTACAGTGGTGAGCATCGAACACATCTCTTTTTCTTTGATAAGAAAAGTGAGTCCACATTTCAGCATCCCCCGCCTTAACAGGCTAGCCTTGTATTTTATACTGGCATATCGATTAGCGATTCCCTCGTCTAAAATATTAATAAGCGCTTGTTCGAGGGCGAAAAAAAGGTGCGTAGACGGTGTGTTGGGTGTCTGTGATACGGTGCTTATAAAATGGTAGAACTTGTACAGGTTAAGGTAGCTTGATTTTTCCGGATAAGATTTTAGCTTTTCAAATTCCTCTTTCCTCCCAATCACGAACGACAGGCCGGAATAGGAAGCAATTGCTTTGGAGCTGGAACTGGAGAAGAAGGCGATATGATTCTGTTCCATATTAATGACCTCGGCTCCCGCACTGCTTACACCATCGACAATAAATATCGATCCATTGGCCTTTGATAAAGTGCCAATGTCATATAAGGAATTAAGCATGCCTGAGCTGGTTTCATGATGCACCATGGCAATGACGTCAATCTTGTTTTCTTTTAGGTAGGTTTCAACTTCCGAGGTGTTTATCTTGTTGCCCCAACCAAAGTCGAGCAGAAAGGTATTTTGGTTGTGTATTTTCGAGGTGTTATAGAGCCTTTCACCAAACTCTCCGTTGGTAAGAATCAGGATGTTTTGTTCGCCAACTACGGATGAGAGCATTGATTCATTGGCGGCGGTACCTGAACCGGTAATAACAACTGCACGGTAGTCAGCGGTATTCTTGATTTCAAACAGTTGCAGTAATTTTTGTTCGATACTCTGTAACAAATAATCAAAGTCTGCTTCGCGATGACAAATATCATCTTTTGCAACAGCCGTTCGTACATTGCTTGCCACGTTTACCGGGCCGGGTGTAAATAACAAATACTTTTTCATCTGTTTTAGTACCTACTGATGACAGGGGGCATCACAGGCCTAAGGGTTTTATTTTGTCACCACACTCGTTTATTCAGTGGATGGCATTTCGGCCATAGCATCATTATTTGAACCAAACATCAAATGATCCCACGCAAAGTAGATACGCTGGGTCATGTGAATTTCAATCGTCCAAACAGCAATAGCTGACGCCGTAAACGTCAGTTATTTATGACACTGAATCGAGGAGTAGACCGAGCAAGCACAGTTAAGGCAATACATCGACTATTCGACTTTTTAATAAAAAGTTAGGCTCTGAGGGCCGGGTTTTAGCTTGAAGGCTCGGGCTTGTAGGCTTAAGCTTGTTGGGCTAAAGCTTGAGGGCGTGAGGATGTAAGTCTCGCGGGCGTGCGCGATTATAAGTGGGATCTAATGTATTAGCAAGAAATATCGCGTGGTAAGGGCATAAGCGCGGAATAAACCACATCTTGTATCCCCAAACACAACCCCCTATCGTTCCTTTCTTTACTCAAAGGAGCGATCATGGAAATAGGCCTCCCCGAAAAACATCGCTACTGGCTGGATCACCTCAAGCAAATCGATTTAGGTGTTCAGTCTTCCGCAGCCTATACCGGAGAACACCATCTCAATCCATATGCCTTGTATCGCTGGCGTTCGGTTCTCACGAAACAAGGTTTACTTAAAACTAAAGATTCAAATGTGAGCGGTAAATGTAAGAGCTAAGGCCTCGTATCTTAAAAACATCACTGAGTTATATGATGCGGGATTCCCGCGAATACATTTCTGGCTAGTCGCGGCGTACGCTAATATTAAAACTAGAAGGGAAAGAATTAGAGGGTAGCGTCCCCTTTTTGTAAACTTCCATGCGGATCATCCAGAAAAAACGCCAGCGCATCACCAATGATGCCTACGCTGACGGTGTTTTTATGTTTACTGCAAGTAAGCTGAATTGTGATTTATATAAATCGAGTCACATTGATTCGAGGTAGCCGGTTTTCGTATCGAAATATAAGCACTACTATTAATTGTATGCACCAACTCGATTGCATCGGCGTGTAACGAATTACTCGTATTCACCTGACAACTAAAAAACGCACCATCGCTACCACGCCCATCAATGGTTATGTAATCAGTATTGGAGGTAGCAAAATGAATATAAGTTTCTGCGGTCGTTGCTGATGTGTTCCAACGGTTATTATAGTAACCCCACAGATATTTATAGCTGGTATTCTCATGAACCCATACACTACCAATATACTGATAACCTGCTGCAAATGACATGATTGGAAAAAGCAAAAGGCTTGCAAGGAAAATCTTAAATTTCATCTTATTTTCTCCTAGTCTAAAAACCGTGAATAGCGTCGATGCTCGAGGCCGTTACATATGGATGAATCCAGCATATGAGTCACACGAATAAATGAGCCATTGCCTGCACTATTCCGAATTCGTTTCGCTTGTTCATATAGCGCATTTCCAGCGGGAATATAACAATAGAATGTGTCGCCATTACCGGCTCTCGCATAAAATCGAACACTGCTTCCTAAATTTCCATACACTCTGACATACGTGGTATAGGTCGTAGGTGCTGTATTCCATCGTACGTTGTATTGTGCGAGTAATTCTTTTCGTTGGGGGTAAACCGGTACTGAGGGTTGAACTTCTATGATCACATTACCTGTCGTATGCACACCTTGGGCAAAACCTATTAAAGGCAGCAATAAAACACTACCTATTATTAATAAAGCAAAATATCGAAACATGTTCGTCTCCTTTTTTAAAACATCACGGGTATTCGACTCACGGCTAACGAACCATCTTGCATTGCGTTTACAATTTTTTCGGAAATCACATGCATTTGTTCATCTGTCAAATCATGAACATGAATTGCGAGTTCGTGATTATGCTGCGCTTGCCACTCACCGACACCAATTGCACCATCGATTGTTGCAATACTACTTTCAAATGCAAGGCGATTCCGGTCAGTATCGAATTGCTTAATGACTTGAACATGCCGCTGTGTCATTGACAGCAAATTAGAATCCTTAGAATCTTGCAAAGCAGTGCTAACCTGCATTCCTGCTACGGGCAGTAGATTTAAGTTCGATTTATCAGTTTGTCGTGGTTGTTCTTTTGAATAAGTGTTAATTTGATTATGTGGTTTTATGGTCGTCTTGTTTTCCAATCCCGAAAAGCCAGGATCAGTTTCTGATCGAGTAAACAAGTAGTTAATTCCGAGCTGAAACCCAACCACTACAATCAACAAATAGGCAAATTGATTTCTTGTCATATGTATCTCCAATAACGACAGACTATCAAGATTACAATTTTATTGAATAGCTCAAACGATCTAATTTTTTAATATCGAAGTTTTAGATGAACAATCTTAGCGTTTTCTTAGTTTAAGGACTAAAGTAAAAGGCATGCTTTTTTTCAATGTGCCTGCATGGCATTGGGGTCAGGC
>JAOUJM010000452.1 GCA_029883265.1 Gammaproteobacteria bacterium | reverse complement strand
CGCAAGCGGTGCGGGAAGAGGCCAGTGAACGCCAATTAAAGATCTTTGACGCCACCTGTCCCCTGGTTACCAAAGTTCATATGGAAGTATTGCGCTACAGTCGTCGCGGCTGGGAGTGCGTGTTAATCGGCCACGCGGGTCACCCGGAAGTGGAGGGGACAATGGGCCAATACGACTACAGTCACGGTGGCGAGATATATTTGGTTGAAGATGAGAGCGACGCCGTGAAATTAACGGTGAAAAATCCTCAGCATCTGGCTTATGTGTCCCAAACCACCCTGTCGGTCGATGATACTGCGAAAGTCATTGATGCTCTGCGAGTTAAATTCCCGAAAATTCACGGGCCGAAAAAAGATGACATTTGTTACGCTACTCAAAATCGCCAGGACGCGGTAAAACAATTAGCCCTGGAAAGTAATTTGGTGTTGGTGGTTGGCTCACCCAATAGCTCCAATTCCAACCGCTTGCGCGAGCTCGCGGAGCGTTGTGGTACGTCCGCGTATTTAATCGACGACGAAAAGGATATTTGCGCTACATGGTTGGAAAATGTGAAAGCCGTTGGTATAACCGCTGGCGCGTCAGCGCCCGAAATTTTAGTGCAAAAAGTCGTCGAAAAATTGCATCAATTGGGCGCCGACGAACCGCAAGAATTAGCGGGCGAATTGGAAACAATCCGTTTTTCGTTACCTAAAGCGTTGCAGTAAAAAAATCCTGCCAAGCTGACGGTCATCGTCAAATTTTAACCGTTCATTTTAATTGCTTTCCGCTTACTATCTTTGAATCAAATAGTTAGCAAAGCCTAGTTAAAGCTCTTTCTAATCGACTTGTTTTCGCCTTGTTATCGCGTCTCAGTATGCGCCAAGAAAAACATCACTTCTAATACCTTCTTCTGAGAGTTTAGACGCAAATTGTCACCATTGGCGACGGTTTTCGTCACCAGTCGTCGGCCTTTGCCGTTTATCTCAGCTCACAGGACGGCGTGCCGGGAGTGATATATTCTGCACTGCATTACCGTAATTTCTGTGTATTGAAGTGAACGTATGAATCATCATCTACGAATATATTCTTACGCGACAAAACAGCAAGCGCGAGGTTTTACCTTAGTCGAAGCGCTTGTTGTGTTGTTAATAGCGGGAATTTTAATTGCGTTTGGCGTACCGCAATTTCAATTGGTCATTAAAAACAATCGCGTGGTTACGGCTACCAACGAGTTGGTCGGTGTTATCAATTTCGCGCGTATTGAAGCGATCAGGCGTGGCAACACCGTTCATTTTGGTCCCAATACCGGCGATCCAAATGTCGGCTGGACCGTCTGGATTGATGGCGGTGACAATTCCCCGGGCACCGGTGGAGATAACGAGTTGCGGGTCTGGTCAGCCGTTCCGGACGGCGTGACGGTAACGCTTTCACCCGCAAATACGTTTTACGTATTTAATGGTTCCGGGGCCGTCGACAAAGCCGTTGATTTTACCGTTTGCGATGATCGCGCCGGCGAGTCGGGTAGCACTATAACCTTGTTGCTGTCAGGTGCGCTTAGTCGTACCGGCTTGGTTTGTCCATAGGGTTTGTCCATCAGAGGAAATCACAGTTGAAAGTTCAAGTGATAAAAAAACATAACTGCAATGGCTTCGGCATGATTGAAGTCCTGGTTGCCTTTGTTATTGTTTCAGTGGGTTTGCTTGGTCTTGGCACCATGCAACTGTTTAGTATTAAAAACATTAACAATAGTCAGTACCGAACCTTGGCGACTTTATACGCGTATGATATGGCAGAACGAATGCGATCTAATAAAGTTTCTTTGGCTGAATACAATGGTGTCGATACGACGGCAATCTGCGCGGCCTGCGGGGTCGTTGCTCAAATGGATGTCAATGATTGGACTAACAATTTAACGCAATCGCTAGATTCGGGCGGCTTACCGAATGCCGTTGGCACAATTACGGTAAACGCAGGGTTACGTGAAATTAAAATAGCATGGGATGAAACCACCCGCTATGACACCGGTGGGATTCTCAATACCGAATCCTACACTTTAATCGTCGATATCTAATTTTATAAGCAAGTTAAATCATGCACATTGTACAAACAAAATTTAGATACCAACACGGTCTCAGCCTGATTGAGCTGATGATATCGCTGTTGTTAGGTGCGCTGTTGTTGTTTGGTGTTTTTCGGATATTTGATACCAATCAACAAACCGCCCGTATGGCTAACGCCTTCTCTCGAGTTCAGGAAGGTGGAAGGATCTCGATGGAGATGATCGCGCGTGATATTCGTATGGCTGATCATTGGGGATGCACACCAGGGGTTTCAG
>JAOUJM010000182.1 GCA_029883265.1 Gammaproteobacteria bacterium | reverse complement strand
GACCTTGTTTTCATATTGCATGATCAGGGTTTTCTTCGAGACCTGCTTAAATGAATTTGAGCGGTAATCTTGAAAAAAACTAACTTTGGCCAGATCACCTTGTTGCAAAACAACGGCATCGAGTTTAGATAACTGAATATTGATAAAACGCGGGCTTGTTAGCCGTTGACGCCGTTGTTGTTGCCACTCAGCAAACGATATGTCATCGGGCGGTTTAAATTCGTTACTATAAAACGACAGGTAGTCATCTGCCTTTTGGGAAGACCAAGCCTTGGCCCAATCAATCGCGGTTTGCCCTGCTTGGAACGCCATGGTCTCTAATTCGGTTTTACTGAGTTTTTTTTTAACTGCAGCGGTTACAACCGGTTGAGCAGCGGGAGCTTGCTGCCAATTGGATAAGAGTTTTAAATCAGGAATGTTTGGTTGTTTGCTTGCGCTTTCTTCTAATGCATTTTGATAGGCAGCACTCGCCATGGCTCCATAAATTTGGTTCAAATTATCATAAGCTTTTGCGTAACGTTCGTCAGTTTGTAAGGCTTTTATTAAAAATTCCGTCGCCACTTTATAGCGTCCCAGACGAACCTCAAGAACGGCCAGATTATTAAGCACTTCAGGGGAGCTATGCTGTTTATTGAGTCGACGAAGAACTTCCAGTGCGGATTCTGTTTGCCCTTGGGAATCAAGAGCAATGCTTAATTGGAATAAGGCGTTGGCATCACCAGGGTTTTGGTCGAGAAAGTCGCGTAATATTTGTTCGGCTTGATCAGGTTTGTTTTCAGAAAGCAAGGCTATCGCTTGATCAATATTTGGTTGCGCCGAGGCGGCACAGGGAACGAGTGTGCTCAATATACAAAACGCTAAAAATCCATATAAGTGCCGCATAAATCCTCAAAACGGTTTGTTTAAAACCTAGTAAAACTAGCAAACCAGCAAGGATTGTACACAGTTGGCCTCGGTGAGCAAACCGGAAATATAAATATATTTAAGGGATTAAAGCGTCAAACCACCCAGACGTTTAGTCACTTGTGACTTATGCCAGGAAACTCCAACGAGAAACCCCAAAGCCAAAAAGAAAGTTGTTAGACCAAACCACATGAAAAATGGATTGAATTGAGCGCCACCGACGGTTAGCACAGACGCAGGCCTAGATTCCATAGATGTTTCGCCAAGGCCCAATCTAAGTTGCTGCTCAAGTGCTCTTTTTTCATCTTCCAAACGTTCAATTGTTTGATTCAACGTATTTTTCTGGATACTTTGGCCTGGTGTCATTTGCTTTAACTGGATAATTTCTTGCTCCAGTTGGTCAACCTGGCGTTGGGCATCCCGTAATAAAACACGGGCCGGTTTTTTACTTGTCAAATAAGCGCTTTTTACCCAACCCTCTATGCCAGCAGGTGTTTTAACCAAGGCAAAACTGCCTTGTCGGTCAATAATCTCGAGCGCGGTGCCGGTGTTAACGACGGCAAGCGAAGGCTTCTGGCTAGCAGGTTCGGCGCGAACACCGACTCGCAGCGTATCTCCCACATAAACTGTTTCTGCAGTACTTTCAAAGCTGAGAAAAAGTAAACATAAAGTTAAGGTGATAAATATAGGTTCAAGTCTTAAACTTCGCATATCTCAATCCTAACTTGAGCCAACTCCAACATTTATTATGTGGTCGTTTTAACCCAACAGATTTTTAAGGTAAAACACGGGCCTGCAATTCCAGGACATTGTTAAAATCGGCAGCGCAATTTAAATGTTTAGTTCCTATCCATTAACCTCATTTTTTGTACAAAACCCGAAAAAAAACGCAAAAAAAGAGTAAGTTAGCCATTGTCACTGATTCTATATAAAATTATACTTGTGACTCATATGGGTACAGAAGAGCAGGTTAATGCATGGTCTGTATACGAATAGCAAAACAGCGCTGGTAAGATAATTGCTGTTTACCTTTAAAGTGAGACAAGGTCTGTTAAGCTTAATAAGTCATGGTCGATAAAGCACTATCAGAGCATGAAAGTCTTTACAGACAGATGAACAACTCCCAACAGGAGGTTTTTTGGAATGATGGGCAAAAAACGCCGTAGCACAGCCAGAATAGATTCTCTTATCGGCCAAAACACAGAAATCCAGGGTGATGTTGTGTTTACCGGTGGATTACACGTGGATGGCAAAGTTAAAGGTAATGTCATCGCCCGCGATGCTGGATCTCTCCTTACTGTGAGTGATCAAGGGGTGGTGGAAGGTGAAGTGCGTGTACCAAGCATTGTTTTGAACGGTGTTGTCAATGGTGACGTCTATGCGGGAGAGCGTATCGAGCTAGCGTCTAGAGCACGCGTCTCTGGAAATGTTTATTATAATCTAATTGAAATGGCCATTGGTGCGGAAGTTAATGGTAAACTAGTACACCGTACGGATTCTGATCAACCTCGCTTGACTCATATGCGAGATGCTGCAGAGGCTGAGTTAGCTGAACAATCAACACCGACTCCTGCCCGCGTTAGTAATAGTTGACAGTTTTGATAAGTTTTTATATTCTAAAGACGTGTGTAATAACATGCTGGAGCAAATAGCATGAATGATATGACTGATATGCCAGATCCATTAGTATTTACTGATGCAGCAGCAAGTAAAGTGAAATCGCTTATTGATGAGGAAGGAAATGACTCATTAATGTTGCGAGTTTTTGTTAGCGGTGGTGGTTGTTCCGGGTTTCAATATGGTTTTACTTTTGATGAAAAAGAAACCGATGGAGACACTCGTGTTGAAAAAAACGGTGTGACTTTATTAATTGACCCCATGAGTTATCAATATCTTATTGGCGCTGAAATCGACTATAAAGACGATTTGCAAGGTGCACAATTTGTGATCCGTAATCCAAATGCCACAACCACTTGTGGTTGCGGTTCATCATTTTCTGTTTAGTCCGCGCGACTTAAATAAACAACAGTTCGAAGCATAGGCTGTCGATAAAGAAGAGGAGGTGAAAACCTCCTCTTTTTGTTAGTATTTCAGTTTTTAGAATAATTCCATGTGGAGAAAAAACCATGAGTGAATACTTGCCCGGACTCGAAGGCGTTCCAGCAACCAAATCCAATATTTCCGATATCGATGGGGAAAAAGGTATTCTGTTTTATCGTGGTTATCCCATTGAGCAATTGGCTGAACTTTCGACGTTTGAAGAGACTTCCTTATTACTGCTTGATGGATATTTACCTACGGCTCATGAGTTGGCCATGTTTGATGAGCAGCTTCGTGGAAATCGTCGAGTAAAATTTAATATTCGCTCCTTAATGAAATGTTTGCCTCCAACCGGTCATCCCATGGAAATTCTACAAACAGCCGTGGCTAGTTTATCTGCGTTTTATCCTGGAAATGAATGTTTAACCAGTCCAGAAGCTTGTGAGGATTTGGATTATATCCACAACATGACGGTAAAAATTATTGCGCGTATGCCAGTAATTGTTGCTATGTGGGAGCATATTCGTAATGGTTATGATCCAATCGAGCCGCGATCGGATCTCACCAGTGCAGAAAATTTTCTGTACATGTTTTTGGGTGAAGAACCGGATCCCGTGCTTGCACGAATAATGGATATTTGTTTGGTTCTGCACGCAGAGCACACCATCAACGCATCAACATTCGCAGCATTGGTGACAGGATCTACTTTGGCCAGTCCTTATCAGGTGATCGCTGCTGCGATTGGTACACTTGCTGGTCCTCTTCATGGTGGAGCCAATGAAAAAGTGGTGCAAATGCTTGATGAGATTGAATCACCTAAGCAAGTAGAAAAATGGTTAGATGCGAAACTGAAAAATAAAGAAAAAATTTGGGGCTTGGGGCATCGTGAATACAAAACCAAAGATCCCCGCGCAATTATTCTGCAAAAGTTGGTGGATAAACTCATTGAAGAAAGAGGCGGTCAGGTGAGTCCAAAATTTGAGATTGCCATGGCTTTGGAAGCCGCTGCGGAAGCACGTTTAGCTGAAAAAGGTGTATACGCTAACGTTGATTATTACTCAGGTATTCTTTATGAAGAGATGGGTATTCCAACCGATCAGTTTACTTCTATTTTTGCGATTTCTCGTGCCGCAGGGTGGTTAGCTCATTGGCGTGAGCAGTTGAGTGATAATCGAATTTTTCGTCCGACTCAGGTGTATACGGGTGAACCCCCACGTGATTATGTTCCTTTGAGCAAACGTGGTTAGAAGCGCCACATAAACCCCATGGATAATTCATAACTATCCAAATCCAGGTTTTCACTTATCTCGTCGACTTGATCGTCTTTACAGTCTACTGCTACCACGCAGCTAAACTCATGATGCATATGTGTTCGCAAAAAACGGTACTGAGCGCTAGTACTGATTCCCAGGTGTTTGGTTAGCATTAAGTTCACACCAAAGGCCAGGCGTAAACCTAGGGCGTGCTGGATGTTTGGGTGGTAAATATATGTAGTGGTATGAATGCCATCGATGGCGAGTAATAAATTATCCCAGTCGGGTAATTCATAAACTTCAAAATAATATCGATCCACGCCCATGCCTAACCAAATTCCGCGATCTGGTTTGCCACTCACATCTATTTTAAATAAGGCCCCCACCATGCTGGTATCTATTTCACCAATATTTAAAACGTGGTTTGCGTTGTTTAACGCTTGTGAGGAGGCATCGACAGAAACACCAGTATCCCAACCTATAGGTATGCGGCCATAACTACCACTGATTAATAAAGCAAAGCGGTCGTTACCACCAATTTCATAGGTGAGTCCTAGGCTATAGGTTGGATCTAGACGATTAAAATAGCGGTATTGATTATCAAATGGGTCGGTATAGCTGTTCCACAGTCCAAGTGCATCGGCAAAAAGCGATGGGCTGGTCATGCATAATAAAAATGTAGTTGTATATTTATTGAGCATATTCGAGGCGTGAGCATTGTTTAGACTCAATATTAAATTTTGTTTTTTAAATTCCAATTAAATTAGTCAGATTGATGACTTTTGTTTGGGTGGGTAATAGCCGCCAAGAATAACAGGTTGCTGCTGACCAGTGATGAATCGCATGTCTAATGCATGTTGCTGCACATGTTGTTTGGCTAACCATGCAAAACAAGCGGCTTCGACAAAATCCGGATCAACAGCATATTCAGCAGCGCTTTTAATGTTGACTGATGGTAAGTGGGTTTTAATTCGTTGCATTAAAAACTGGTTGTGCACGCCACCACCACAAACAATTAAGGCTTGAGCGTTGCTCACGTGTTGCTTGATTTGCTCTGCGATTGTTTGTGCACTGAGTTCACATAGACTGGTTTGAATATTTTGTGGATCAATTTTTCCGCTGGTGTGCTGGAATCGTTCATTAAGCCAGGCTAGGTTAAAATACTCCCGCCCAGTGCTTTTGGGGGGAGCTAATTTGAAATAATCATCATCAAGTAACGCATCGAGTAGCAAAGAATCCACTTGACCGCCGGCTGCCCAATCACCGTTGGCATCATAGGCGAGTGATTGGTGCTCTTTGATCCATTGGTTCATAAGGCCATTGGCAGGTCCGGTGTCCCAACCACGTGGCGGTTTATTCGGTGCGAGCGCGGTAATATTCGCTATGCCACCGAGATTCAAAATTACCCGTATTTGATTTGGGTCCGCGAACAAGTATTGATGAAAAAGTGGAACTAACGGGGCTCCTTGACCACCAACAGCCATGTCGGCTCGACGGAAATCGCTAATCGTAGCAATACCACTGTTAATTGCTAAACGTGAGGGGTTGACCAACTGCAGGGTATAGGATTTCTCCGGACGGTGGCGAATGGTTTGACCATGGCAGCCAATGGCACGGATTTGATCTGAACTAATAGAGACTTTGTTGAGTAATTGCTGAACGGCTTGAGCATATGCGTCAGTTAATGGGTTTTCAATATCAGCAATGCGTTCAATTTCATTATCGCCAGGTACGCATAAATCGTTTAATTGATCTCGTAACTTTGTATCGAATGGTAAGCTATAACTGGCTATGGTGCGTATGGAATCATTGCTTGTTTGAATGAGGCAGGCATCGATTGCGTCAATACTTGTGCCTGACATTAAGCCAATATAATAATCTTCCATGATGCTGCCTGTTTATTCGTTGGTAGGCGTTATTCCTGGGTACTTAATGCATATTTGGGTAGTTTTTGCTGATCAAGTAGGGCCAATAATTGTTTCGATTTTAGCATAAAGTCATCTTTATATGCTGCGCTGATCGGTTGCGCTTGGGGTAACTTCACTCTTAGGGGATCACGATGCTGTCCGTTTACACGAAATTCATAATGCAAGTGTGGGCCGGTTGCGCGACCAGTACTGCCCACAAAACCTATGACTTGGCCTTGTTTGACTCGTTTACCTGTGCCGAGTTTTAAGACATAAGAATTCAAGTGAGCGTATAAAGTGGAGTAGGAGCTACCGTGTTGGATAATCACGGTTTTACCATAACCACCGCGACGACCACGGTGGACGATTTTTCCATCGCCGGATGCTCGAACCGGTGTGCCACGGGGAGCGGCATAGTCCACCCCTTTATGTGCTTTTCGTTTTTTCAGAATCGGATGGTGGCGTCGTCCGAAACGAGAGCTAATACGAGTGAAGTCTACAGGTGTGCGTAAAAATGCTTTGCGCATGCTACGACCATCGGGTGTGTAATAATCGGACTGGCCACTGGCATCAGTATAGCGGATGGCTTCGTAGGTTTTACCTTGGGTGGTGAACGATGCCGCAAGAATATTGCCATCACGAACTTTTTTTCCGTCTAAATAGAGTTCTTCATATAATAGGTTATAAGTATCTCCTTCACGAATATCCAGTGCGAAGTCGATATCCCAACCAAATATATGGGCCATATCCATGGTGACGGAATCTGAGATTCCCACCTGTTGGCCAGATTCAAATAATGAATTATTGATTTTGGCTTCTGCATATCGATTACGTCGATCGTATTCGCGCTCTAATTTTTTAACAATCAACTCAGACTGGTCATTGCGTTCTATGCGCAAGGTTTCCAATGGGTTCATTTTATAAACCAGCTCTTGCAAGGAATGTCCATGAACTTTGAGGGCTAAAAACTGACCTGGAGCTAAACGGGTAAGTAGGCGTTTGGTTTTTTTGTCAAGGCGCAATAATTGGTTAATCTGGCTACGTGGAATATTTAGTCGATCAAAAATTTGTGCAAGTGTATCGCCGTCTTTGACTTTGACTTGATGCCAAGTCGGTTGTTCGTCAGGTAATACTGTTCGTGTAAGTGTGTCTGGCAATGTGGCAACAGACACTAAAATTGGGTTACTACTTTGATATTGCACCACGCGGTTAGCAGTGGCGTTGGCATTCTGTATTAATAATGCGGTAGTGACACAGGCGCAGATTAAACCAATCGATAAGATTAATCCATGCCCAAATTTACTAGAATTCGCTTCCACAATTTTATCCAAGTTTGAATTGACCATTTAAGTACTATTTACATCGTTTGTATTTAAAAACAAACTTAAGCATAAAACCACAATTCTAGCAAATTATTTGCCATGTATTGCTACAGGAACGGTTTAGTTATCGACGACAAGCCAAAGTTTTTAATGATGCGATTAGGTTTAAATGGGCTAATCAAGCGCCTTGATGACCAACTGTGATGTAGATCACGTTAGTCTCATTGTTGGAATTTTGAGCAGTGTCAATAGCTGGTGTTATGCTAGCAACAGCAGTATCAGAACTGGCTGCTTCATCTTGATAGACGGTTACGCAGTTTCTTCCACTGTTTTTGGATTGATATAACGCTTTGTCAACAGCGTCCAGTAGTTCATCAACATTTTGCATGTTGGGGGTAAAGGTGGCCACACCAAAACTAGCGGTGATTGTGAACTCGATGTCTTGGAAGCTAATCGGGGCATCGGCGAGCAGGACGCGAATTCGATCGGCTAATATAGTAGCGCCTTCAACATCGGTTTCTGGGCAAATAATACAAAATTCCTCACCACCATAACGTGCGAGACAATCTGCCCCCCGTAGGGTTTTGCGAATGCGTTCAACGGTTGTGATTAAGGCCTGGTCACCGGCTAAATGTCCGTGTTCATCATTTATTTTCTTGAAAAAATCGAGATCCACCAGGATAAGGGTCAAGACCCCACCATAACGGGTAATGCGGTCGAATTCATTGGCCAATCGCTCGCTCAAATAGCGACGATTATAGGCATTGGTTAGTCCGTCGCGGTTGGTGAGTTCCTCCAGTCGTTTAAACGCATCGACCAGGCGACTTTCATAAATACTGGTTTCTGTAGCATCGGTTATCACTAAAGCGACATGAGTAACTTCATTGGTTTCACCAAATATAGGTACAAAGGTACAATTCTGTTTCATGTGTTGGGTGTCGCCCGTGATTGGACGGTTATGTTGAAAGCGGAAAATATAGGGGCGAGTTTTCCAAGACGTAAACGAGAAATTTTGCAACAGAAACACGGATTCTACTTTCTGTCGTAACCAATTCTCTGGGATTTCATCAAAGGTTTCGTACAAGGGCTTGAACATCACATCAACGGTGTTGAGTTGGCTGTGATTAATCATAAACGCATTCCAAAGCACAAGCTCGCAATCACGATTTACCACCGCGACACCAACATCGACGCGGTTAAATATTTCGTGTAATGCATTAAGCTCGTTGATCATCATTGATATTGATCCATAAAGCGTTCTAAGTTCTTAATCAGCGATGGAACAGAGTCTTCGGTAAGAAAGATAAATAAATGGCTTTTGAATCCATCATCTTCTACTGCAAAATTAACTTCCATCATTAAGCATTGCCGCCACGAGAGGTCGTCTATATTAAAAAGTTTTTCCACATATGTTTGTTCTGCAAAAATAGCTGGTGCGGCGTAATTGAGTACAATATTGAGTTGTTTGGCGATGCCGTTTAAACATGCGCCGACTTGAATGTTACTCAAGTCGAGTAGTAACTCCGTATGCGACAGGTCTTGTGAATCCGCTGAGTGCCCCATTAGGTTAGCGATGTTATTGGTTTCGTTTTGTGGATAGATGACAATGGCTTCACCATGCCATTGTTTAAAAAATGCCTGACGAACCGCGTCTACTTGCTGATGATCGCCAACAATTCGAGAAATGGCAAAGTTAATGTCTTTTGCCTCAATGATACTAACTTCAGGAATAGACAGTTTAACGAATTGATGGAGTAAGGTAGCCAGCAATGCACCTGCTTGACCCATGCCAATATTAACCACCTCACGCAATATATCGACGTGAAAATCAGTGATCAGTGGGTGGCTATTCTTCATTGCCATATTAGTTGCCATACAGCTTATTCGCTATGAGCACTGGG
>JAOUJM010000181.1 GCA_029883265.1 Gammaproteobacteria bacterium | reverse complement strand
GTATTGATCGACGGGTAACCAATAATTTGCACGTTGATCCAACATGCTTTGCTCATTATTGGAACTTGTGTAACGAGCGTAATACCAGGATGACTCCATAAACGTATCGAATGTATCGGTTTCACGCTGGGCGTCGCCACCACATTTGGGACAAGTGGTTTGATAAAATTCCGGCATTTTCTTAATCGGCGAGCCAACACCATCGAATTTAATATTTTCTGGCAATACCACAGGTAAATCTTTTTCAGGCACGGGTACTGATCCACAACTAGCACACTCGATCATCGGGATCGGCGCACCCCAGTAACGCTGGCGTGACACACCCCAATCGCGTAAACGATAGTTGGTTTGTTTTTTACCTTTACCTAACGATTGCAAATGAGTGGCGATCGCATCAAATGCTTGTTGAAAACCCAATCCATCGAACTGGCCTGAGTTGATTAAACGTCCTTTTTCAGTAAACGCGGCCTTAGACAAATCACATTCGCTTTCGTCTAAAGGCTCGATGACTTGTTTAATCGGCAAACCATATTTTTGCGCAAACTCCCAATCCCGTTGATCGTGGGCGGGTACCGACATCACCGCACCTTCGCCATAGCCCATTAAGACAAAATTAGCCGCATAAATTGGTACAGCTTCTCCAGTCACGGGATGAATGGCTTTTAAGCCGGTATCAACACCTTTTTTCTCCATGGTCTCCATTGCTGCTTCAGCGGTTTCCATGGTTTTGCATTCTTCAATGAACATAGCTAAGACTGCATTATTTTCTGCGGCACGTAGCGCTAATGGATGCTCTGGCGCAACAGCCATATAAGTAATACCCATGAAGGTATCGGGGCGTGTGGTGTATATTTTAAATATTTCATCACTCGCTTCGACTTGAAATTCCATCTCCACACCGAATGAGCGACCAATCCAATTACGCTGCATAATGCGCACTTGTTCCGGCCAATCATCGAGCTTATCAAGTTCATTTAGTAATTCTTCGGCATATTGTGTGATGCGCATAAACCACTGAGGAATTTCTTTACGCTCCACCGGTGTGTCGCAACGCCAGCAGCAACCGTCAATGACTTGCTCATTGGCCAACACCGTCATGTCATTGGGACACCAGTTAACGGGTGCGGTCTTTTTGTAAACCAAACCTTTTTCATATAACTTGGTGAATAACCATTGCTCCCAACGATAATAATCGGGCTTGCAAGTCGCTAACTCACGATCCCAATCATAAGCAAATCCAAGGCTTTTCAATTCACTGCGCATATAATCGATGTTTTCATAAGTCCATGTCGCGGGTGGCACCTTGTTTTTAATCGCAGCGTTTTCTGCTGGCAGGCCAAAAGCATCCCAACCCATGGGTTGCAACACATTCTTGCCCAGCATACGCTGAAAACGGCTGATCACATCCCCGATAGTATAATTGCGCACATGCCCCATATGCAGACGTCCACTGGGATATGGAAACATGGAGAGGCAATAGAATTTTTCTTTAGTCTCATCTTCCACAGCGCGGAAACTTTGCTTTTGTTGCCAAAAGGTTTGCGCATCAGATTCAATTTGTTTGGGCTTATATTGTTCTTCCATCGGTTTTCCTGTGATAAATCGACACATTAGGGCCAAAGGGCGTATTATAGTAGATGACTATGTTTAAAACAGTATTTCCATGAGGAGTATTGCCATGAGTGATGAAGATAAAGGCCTACGCCTAGCCACTGCCTACCAAAAACTGCTGAATGCAGCAGATAAGGCTCTGAAGAACCTAGCAAAAGAAGCAAAACCCGTAGTAAGCGAGGCAATTCAAAAAGGCCAAGAAGCTTTGTCAGAAGCTGGTGAATGGACCCGCGAAGAGCTGGAACACGTTGGTGACTATTTGATAAAAGACCTACTTAGTGCCGCAGAATATGTTGCCGAAGGTGAACGCGAACTTGGCGATTGGTTGCGTCTGGATTTGTTATATGCAGAAGACAAACTGCTCGAAACTTTTTCAGGTATGGTAGACCACACCAAACTCGAATTGGATCACATTGCCCAACTCGCAAAAACTTTTGGTGAATGGCATACAGGTGAAATCGCGGGCATGGGTACTTTGGAGTGTAAATCCTGCGGACAGCTGGTACATTTCAATGAGCCGGGTCATATTCCGCCTTGCCCAAAATGTCATGGCACAAAATACAAACGCCCGTGAAATCTTCCAAAGAAGCAACTGACCTTAATAAATTCAGCGCTCATGCACAGCAATGTGCGCTGAATTAGCGATGGACTTTATCGCTATCTGATTTACTCGCCATTACCGCAGCTTTCATCACAGCCCGGCCTTTATTCATGGTTTCTAGCCATTCATTTTCAGGAATCGAGTCATAAACCACGCCTGCGCCTGCTTGTAAATAAAGCTTTTGGTCCTTAATCACTGCCGTGCGAATGGCAATAGCCGTATCGATATTCCCATGCCAACCAATATAACCAACGGCACCGGCATAAATTCCGCGCTTCACCGGTTCAAGTTCGTCAATAATTTCCATCGCACGAACTTTTGCCGCACCTGAAACCGTACCTGCGGGAAAGGTTGCACGTAAAATATCCATGGGACTCGTGCCCTCATCCACCTGACCAATGACATTGGAAACAATATGCATCACGTGTGAATAACGCTCGATAATCATTTTGTCTGTCAGTTTTACACTACCAACATGCGCCACGCGACCAACATCATTTCGACCCAAATCGATAAGCATCAAGTGTTCGGCTAATTCTTTAGGATCGGCGAGCAAATCCGCTTCCAACGCCAGATCCTCATCGACTGTTTTTCCACGCGGACGAGTACCCGCTATAGGACGTACGGTGACTTTATGATCTTCCATCCGTACTAAAATTTCTGGCGACGAACCGACCACATGGAAACCACCGAGATTAAGAAAAAACATATACGGCGAAGGATTCAAACGGCGTAAGGCTCGATATAAATCCAGTGCTTCGCCATGATAATCAACCGTGAGCCGCTGCGATAAAACCACCTGCATAATATCGCCTTCGATTATGTACTCACGTGCTTTTTCCACGGCTTGCTTGAAACCATCTTCAGTAAAACCAGAAATAAAATCGTCTTCTAACAACGCTTGATTGCTATCCGCATTTTTCAAATATTCAGGGATGGTTCGCGCCAGTTTTTGCTCCAAATGATCCAGTCTTTGCATCCCTGTTTCCAAGGCATCGGCGTGTGAAGGATCAACATGCACCACAATGTGCAAGGTGCCGCTTAAATTATCAAACACCACGACCTCTTCAGACAACATTAACAAAATATCGGGGGTATTGATTTCATCGGGATTAGGGCAATCGCCCAAGCGTGGCTCGATATAACGTACCGTGTCATAAGCAAAATAGCCAACCAAGCCACCCGTAAACAGGGGTAGGTGCTCAAGTTTCGGCACTTTGAAACGGGCTTGTAATTGGTCGATAAATTCCAGAGGGTCCGCATATTCATCCGAACTAACCAGATGCCCTTGGCGAATATGATTAATGCGGTGACCATAAACTTCGTATTGATCTTTACACGGCAAACCAATAATTGAATAACGCCCCCATTTCTCCCCGCCCTGCACCGATTCAAATAAATAAGAATAGGGCGCATGGGCAAACTTCAAATAAACACTAAGTGGCGTGTCCAAGTCGGCAAGAATTTCCCGATGCAAGGGGATGCGGTTATAACCTTGTGCGGCGAGTTGTTCAAATTGTTGTTGATCCATGGTTTGTCTACCTTGCTGTGCGAAACGGTTCAAAAGAAATTCAAAAACCGCTTCGCCATCGTCGGGCTGGTTTTTGTTTTTTATTGTAGACAAACTTGATCATGATCGCTTTTACAAATCTAAGCTCATGTCAGAACAATTTTCGGACATGAGGTAAAAAGTTCAATATTTGCAGCTAAGCCAACAGGGTTGGCAATTCCGCCAGAGAGTTGATTATGCCATCTGGTTTGGAATCAGCAATGTCCTCACCGTGATTATAGCCATAAGTCACACAAATAACTTGGAAACCTGCATTTCGCGCAGCTTCAACATCATGTTGTGAATCACCAATCATCAAACACTGGTGAGGATCGGCATTAAAAAACTTGGCTGCATGCAACAAAGGCTCGGGGTGAGGTTTTTTATGTGCAGTAGTATCACCACTAACCACGATTTTGAAATAAGACAAAATTCCTAACGCTTCCAATAATGGCAAGGTAAAAGCTTCGGCCTTATTCGTCACACAAGCTAAGGCATAACCTTGTTTTTGCAACACTGCCAGACCCTCAGCAATTCCATCAAACAGGCGGCTAAATTTACCGTTGTAATCTTGATAGTATTGATAAAAAATCGGGTAAGCTTGATCATATTTGGCTTGCTCAGGTTCTGCATAAAGCTCTTGAGTCAATGCACGCTTGACCAAACGCTCCACACCATTGCCAACCCAGTTACGCACCACATTTTCACCACGCTCCTGCTCGCCAATGTCTAGCATCATAGCATCTACAGCCTTGGCCAAATCCGGCACGCTGTCCACCAATGTGCCATCTAAATCAATTAAAATTAAATCGGGTTTCTGCAAAACACAACTCCTGACTCTTACAGTCAACTACTACTATCCAGGCACTGCATTTGAGCATATTTTCCAGCAGGATGCCAGTTTGTGAGGTTTTTGTCGAAAAAAAAAGAGGCCCGGAGACCTCTTTTTTGAATGGCTGTTTCTAAGTTCAGATCAGAACTTTTGAGACATGCCAATTGCCATCATAGTTTGAGCTTCGGCACCATCAGCATTTGATTTGGTTTGACCCCAACCAGCATAGATCTTGCCTTTCTTGTTGACTTTTTGAGCTACAGCTAAAGCCATACCAGAACTACCTTTTTTCGTGGAATCTGATGCAGAGCCATCACCCTTCATGCCATATGAAAAAGTAAGCATAGTCGCTCCCATGGTGTAAGCAGCATTTGCAAACAGAACACTTTGAGTGTCGTCTGGATCGCCACTGATCTTACCAGCGTCGAGCTCGTAATGTCCGCTGACTTGAACAGCACCGAACTTCAACTTAGTACCAAGTTTGGTAGCAGCTGTACCGTTTCCACCATCACCTGACTGCATAATGTAATGATCTACAAAGAAAGTCATATCTTTCATTTTGTAAACCGCAGCGATATCTATGTTGTCTTTAGCAGTCGGGTTTAAATTGTACAAAGCTGAAACTTTCAAACCAGCAATATTTGGCGAGTCATAACGAACTGCATTTGTAGAACGGCCTTTGCCATCACCAGAACTTGCTTCACCACCAGATGTCAATCCCAATGCACCACGACCTTCAAAAGAAGTTGTGAACAATGGGTCAACGATTTTCGCAGTTGATTTAACTGGTGATTCAACAGTACCAGCACGAACAGTACCTATTGACTTACTAGACATACCTACATAAGTGTCATGCTCTTTTCCAAGACCAGTAACTTTTTTGCCTTGCTCAAGATCAACACCAGCCTCTAATTTATAGATCGCTTTGAAATCCATAAGATTGGTGTCCATGGAACCTTTAACACCAATTGAATTTGCGCGGTTTGAAACACCATTAATTTTCCAACCTGCATCATCAAAATTTTCTAAACTCACGTGTGTGCGACCATACCAAGTAGACTCTGCACTTGCGATTGCCGGAACAGATATTGCTGCTGCCACGGCTAATGCTGTAAGACTTTTCTTCATCCCTCTCTCCTTCAAATATTTGGACGTATAAAACCAGATACCCGGCTATATATAGCATCTTTGGGCTAAGTTGCAATAGTTTATTGGGAAAAACTTTGACTTAAATCAGTATATTATGCTCAAGATTTGAATGAGTAAAAAAACTCACACTTTCAATAATGACCTATAAAACAAAAAATTACAGAATGCTCTTAACCTTATTTCTAAGAACTAATTCGGATAAGTCTGACCAGCTAGGATCTTAGCTGTGGTTAAAAGCTATTCTATATATACGGCCATTTGTAGCAGTAGTATTGAATACCGAAGCCAACACTGATGGGAATAGCAACAAGCATTAAAAATTGGCTCATAAGCAATACCTTAGGCAAAAAAAGTCTCTGATAGTTTTCGATAGAACAAAAAAAAGCTCCATAAATGGAGCTTTTTTGAATAATACAATTTGTGAAAAATTAACGTTTCGAGAATTGGGTCGCACGACGTGCTTTGTGCAAACCGATTTTTTTACGTTCAACTTCACGCGAATCACGAGTCACGAAACCTGCACGACGTAGTGAAGGGCGTAGGCTTTCGTCATATTGCATGAGTGCGCGAGTAATGCCGTGGCGAATTGCACCGGCTTGGCCAGAAATACCACCGCCTTTAACAGTAACGTTGATGTCAAACTTTTCTAACATATCAACAGTTTCCAATGGCTGACGTACCACCATACGCGCCGTCTCACGACCAAAATAAATCTCTATGGCACGTTTATTAATAGTAATGTTGCCACTGCCCGGTTTGATATATACACGTGCAGTTGAACTTTTGCGACGTCCGGTTCCGTAATTCGTTTGTTCTGCCATAATGAGTCTCTTATATCTCTAAGGTCTTGGGCTGTTGCGCAGCATGATTGTGCTCAGAGCCTTTAAATACTTTCAATTTACGGAACATGGCGCGACCTAAAGGACCTTTAGGCAACATACCTTTAACCGCTTTCTCAATAATCATTTCAGGCTTCTTTGTTTGCAGCTTTTCAAAATTGATTTCTTTGATGCCACCTGGAAAGCCCGTATGACTGTAATACATTTTGTCTTTGAATTTATTACCAGTCACTTGCACTTGCTCAGCATTGACCACAACAATGTAGTCGCCAGTATCAACATGAGGTGTATATTCTGGCTTATGCTTACCACGCAAACGGCGTGCAATCTCAGTTGCCAATCGGCCTAGAGTTTTACCATTTGCATCAACTACATACCAGTCGCGTTTGACAGTCTCTGGTTTAGCGCTAAAAGTTTTCATTTGTTTTCCCAAAAAAGCATAAATTGCTTGGCCATAAAAAGGCCCGTAATACTATGTTTTCCCGCGGCTTGTGTCAATACTAGCGCAGAAAATAAGAATAAAAAAAAAGCGGCCAAGACGGCCGCTTTGAATGCACCACCACAGGGAGGGGAGGGTGGATTTGCAATAGTAAAGAGGTCCGCATAAAGTCTCTGTAAAACAGCTACTTATGCGTTTCAACAAATATATAGGCATTATCTAATATAGAATTATTTTTGTCAAGTATATTAAAAGCATTATAACCCATTAATTATCTAAGATTAATAGGCGCTCTACTACTTTACCGCCAAGTAAGTGCTCACTAATAATCTCATCAATATCTTGTTCATCGATATAGCTATACCAAGTTTCTTCCGGATAAATCACCATTACCGGACCCTGGGCGCAGCGTGCTAAACAACCCGCGCTATTGAATCGAATCTTACCTTTGCCCCATAATCCCTTATCCTTGAGTTGTTGCTTGGCATAGGCTCGGATTGCGCTGGCATTGTTATCCTCACAACAGGAAGCTCCATCGCTACGTTTGTTTTCACACATGAAAACATGATGCTGATAATAATTCTCAGCCATTTTTATTTATCCTCTCGCTTAGTCAGCAGGGATTGTAACCGAATACAGGTCGCTGCGCAGTTCACATGAAAATACCAAACAATCCCCAAACAAACACTCTGCTAGAACTTAGCAAACAATGCGTTTTCTGTGGCCTCTGTTCCCAATATTGCCCCACCTATGGCTATTTTCAAGACGAGAATGAATCTCCACGAGGACGTATTTCCCTCATACAGGGACTGGCTAGTGGCCAATTACAAGCAGATGCGACATTAGCGCAAAGCTTAGACCATTGCCTCGGATGTCAAACCTGTGAACGAATATGCCCATCCCAAGTTCAATTTGGGCAAATAATGACTTTGGCGCGGCCTTTATATATAGATAAACTGGACAAACCCTGGCTCAATCGACAAATTGTACAACAGCTTAAATCTCATTCGCCTGGCAAGACCCAAAAACTTGCCAAGTTGATTAAACTAGCGCGGAAAGCTTTGCCTAAATATTTGTTTCAAAACATAGACAAGCTCGAATCGAATTCCAAAGCGGCACAGACAACTTATCTCAAACAAAGAACTAATGCAGAAAAAATAAATATTTTTACTGGCTGCGCCCAATCCGTGTTTGACCAACAGGCAATCAGCGATACTAATAATATTTTACAGTCCTTAGGATATGAGCCTGTGATCAATCCAGAGCAAAGCTGTTGCGGAGCTTTAGCCCTACGGCAGGATGATCAGACCAATTTGCAGCATTGTAATTCTCATAACCAAAAACTTCTGATTGACCCCAAAATCACCACTACGGTGTTTTTAACCAGTGCCTGTGGCGCCAGGTTGCGCCAGCAATTTGAACATCAATTTCCGCAACATCAGATTATTGATTTGAGCACTTTTCTGCTCTCTAGAAACATAGCAATAAATTTTAAAGCACTTAAACAGCGAGTGTTATTACACACACCTTGCAGTCAAAAGGCATTACCATTTCAGACGACGACTTCTGAGTTAATTGGCAGCATTCCAGGCATCACACTTATACCAATTACTAGTAGCTGTTGTGGCGCTGGCGGTAGTCATCAGCTAGATTATCCTGATATGAGCCAAGCCATTGGTAATCAGTTAATAGATCAAATCATTGACGCTCAAGCGAACATCTTGTTAACTAGCAATATTGGCTGCTTCACCCATCTGCAATCATTGCTAAATAAGCGTGGTGTGAAAATACAGGTAATGAATCCGGTCACATTGATTCGACAACAACTTATCGAGGAAAACTATGATTCCGCGCCAACTATCCACTTTGGATGAATTGATCATCAACCTAGATACAGGTTTACGCACACTAGCCGGGCAACCGGCAATAACTGAGCGAATCAATCCCGCCGATAAAATTGAAAACAAAGATTTAAGTGATGCAGAAAAAAAACACGCTGCAGGATTAATGCGCGTCAACCATGCCGGTGAAGTGTGCGCCCAAGCGCTGTACCAAGGCCAGGCCTTAACGGCACGTAATCCAGAGGTTAAGCGCCAAATGGAGCGTTCAGCTCAAGAAGAAAATGACCATCTTGATTGGTGTGAGCACCGCTTGAAGGAGCTCGACAGTCGCACTAGTTTGCTCAATCCTTTATGGTATATGGGTTCACTGAGCATCGGTGCTTTGGCGGGACTTGCCGGCGACAAATGGAGCTTGGGTTTTGTTGCTGAAACCGAAAAACAAGTGGAAAAACACTTAGATGGCCACCTCGGCTCGCTACCCACGCACGATCAAAAAAGTCGCGTCATTGTTGAA
>JAOUJM010000451.1 GCA_029883265.1 Gammaproteobacteria bacterium | reverse complement strand
ACCGTAACGCATAAGAGGGGTTTTCCCCTCTTATGCGTTTGAAAGGCGCGCTAAATGGCGAGTAACAAAAAAGAGCAAGCACTCAATATTGCAGTCAAACGTTTATTACGTCCGCTGGTTAAATTGCTCTTGCGGAACGGTGTTTCTTACGGTGTTTTTGCTGATCTAGTCAAAACCACATACGTCGATGTGGCCTTTAATGATTTTTCCATACCCGGTAAAAAACAAACAGACTCCCGCGTCGCTACAATCACAGGTTTAACGCGTAAAGAAGTTTATCGCATAAAAAATCTACCCGCTGACAAAGATGCATTTGATGTTGATAAGTATAATCGTGCTGCACGTGTCGTTTACGGATGGGTGCATGATCCTGAATTTTCAAACAATGGCAACTTGAGAGCATTAGCTTTCGATAACGGTGATTCGAATTTCTCTACATTGGTCAAAGCGTATTCTGGGGATGTACCGCCACGGGCCATTCTCGACGAATTGCTGCGCGTTGGCGTTGTCGATAAAACCGAAAATGGAGAAATTTTCTTAAAAGAACGCGCCTATATTCCTAAAGCCGCAGAAACGGAAAAACTGCATATATTAGGCGTTGATGTCAGTGGTTTGATATCAACAATTGATCGTAATATTTACAGTGCCGATGAAAAACCGTTTTTTCAACGTAAGGTGTATTACGATAATTTAAGTGAAGAAGCTGTCGCCGAAATTCGTGATTATATCGCCAACAACAGCCAGGAATTATTAGAAAAGTTTGACCAAAAAATGTCACCTTATGACCGTGATATTAATCCTAATGTTGCGGGTGAAGGTCGAAAAGCGGCAGGTGTAAGCATTTTTTATTTTGAAGAAGACTTTGAGGAATCGGAAAATGATTAAGCAAGCAATAATTAAAGTCTTAATTATGAGCCTAATAATAAGCACAATAATGGCGTGTGCCGGTGGTGGTGAAACCGGTACTGGGCAAATAGAACAGCCACAAAAAACAGAAACAGTGGTTGGAAAGATTACTCGTTTTGGTAGTGTTTATGTTAATGGAATTAAATTTGACACGACTAATGCAAGTATTTATGTGGATGGTGAGCCAACCGATGAATCATTGCTGGGATTGGGCATGATCGTCACTATTGAAGGCGTCATTGATGCGGACGGAAAAACTGGGCAAGCCTTTGTCATTAACTATACTTCTGATGTTAAAGGCACTGTTAGTACCAATGAGTTGGATGCGAATAATGTTCGTGTCATAAAAGTATTAGGTCAAAGCATTATTATAGATAGTGAAACGGAGTTTGAATCCGAAGTCACCGGTATTACCGATCCTTCTCAAATCACAAACATACATAACATCGAAGTGAGTGGCTATGGTTTAGGTGACGGAGTAATCCACGCCACACGCATCGAAGTCAAAAATGAGCTTGATGAATATAAATTACGCGGCACCATCGATTCTGAACCCAACGGTAACACTTTCTTAATGGGAGAAATTCTCGTTGACTATAGTTTGGTGTCCAGCAATGATCTTCCTGCGAACGGTTTGGCGCTCGGAGACTGGGTGGAAGTTGAAAGTGACCATCAAGCAACTTTGATTGAAGGCCAGTTGGTTATCGTCGCAAAAGAGATCGAATTTATTCGCGAGCATGAATTTTCAGATGAGAAAAAAGAAGGTGAAGAACTTGAGCTTGAAGGTTTGCTGACTAGTGCTGAAATAGTCGATGAACAGGTTGTTTTCTCTGTGAATGAATATGAGTTTGTAACTAGTGTTAATACCGAATACGAAGGTGGAACAGCACAAGACTTATTAAATGCTCTATCCAAAAAAGTGAAAGTCTCCGCTAGAAAAAATTCAGAGGGTGTATGGTTAGCCAAAGAAATTCATTTTTACCCGCAGGGCAGTGACCTGAAGTTGAAATCATTCGTGCAAACCGTAGATGTTAGTGCAGGCATCATTACACTTTTGGGTCAAAGCATTGTGGTGACTCAATCGACGATAATGGAAGATGATAGTGAAGCAGAGCTAAAGCATTTTGGTTTGGAAAATCTCAGTAGCGATCCGATGCAAGCTGATTGGCTTGAATTAAAAATCACTTGGGATGCCAATTTGCAGCAATTTATCGCAAACCGGTTGGTTCGTATTGATGCCCCGGAAGATGCCTATTCAAGGGTCGAAGGGGCGATTGAATTCGTCGATAATAACCGAATCAAGCTGACCAAACTCAATATTGAATTTGATTTGTCTGTAGAACCTTCTGAGCTAGGCATAGGACAGTATATCGAAATTGATGGGTTATTTGATGTTGATATTCAAAGTTTTAGTGTTGTTGATTGGGAAG
>JAOUJM010000180.1 GCA_029883265.1 Gammaproteobacteria bacterium | reverse complement strand
GTTTTGATAAGCTGGCGCTGCAACTGCCATTAAAATACCGATAATGACAACTACAATCATTAATTCGATTAGTGTAAAACCTTGTGTTCTACGTTTCATTTCTCTTGTGCTCCTTCTCATCATTCGCGAAGTTGGTGACGCTTGCCCAGTTTAAATTTGTATGAAAAATATTCCGTCTTATGCCAACTTATCTGAATCTATATAACCCACGCTTTTCAGTATTTCGGCCAGAATAATTAAATCTGAAATACCAGTCCGCGTCCTTCGCTATCCCGTCGTTACTATAATAGCATCAGTCTAAATCTGCCACTGATTGTCAAAAAGTGACATTAATTGTCAGCCTGTTTGTCACCTCTATCATTGTCAATGCAAGCGGCTGGCCAATGAAATATGTACTAGTCGATTTCCAATTTTTTTAGACGATAGCGCAATTGTCGAAAACTAATGCCTAACAATTTGGCCGCTGCAGTTTTATTATACCTAGTTTTTTCAAGGGCTTGCTTAATCGCTTCACGTGCCATTGTGTCCAAATACGGATCCAATGCCACACTCTTGTCCACTGGCGCCTGCAGCAATTGGTTTTTCAAATCCCGCGGCAAACGTAAATCCTGTTGTTGAATCACATCACCTTCACATAGCGTCATGGCACGCTCGAGAATATTCTCTAACTCACGCACGTTTCCTGGAAAGTCATAGTCCACTAACGCATCTAAGGCTTCGTCGCTTAAATCAATATGATCAAGACCCGAATGTTTGGCGAGATTGCTTAATAAATGATCAGCCAACAATGGAATATCGTCCGCATGTTCACGCAAACTTGGAACCCGCAGTTCGATAACATTGATTCGATAAAACAAATCCTGACGAAAATCTCCAGCAGCAACTAAGGCCGCTAGGTCTTTATGGGTTGCACTTAAAATTCTTACATCAATAGGTATTTCTTTGGATGCACCCACAGGTCTTACTGCTTTTTCTTGGATTGCACGCAGCAACTTCACCTGCATGTGCATGGGTAAGTCAGCAACTTCGTCGAGAAATAAAGTCCCGCCTTTGGCCGCTTGAAACAAACCTTCCTTATCCGAGGTCGCACCGGTAAAACTTCCTTTTTTATAGCCAAAAAATTCGCTTTCCATTAAATGCTCAGGAATAGCGCCGCAGTTCACCGGCACAAAAGCATGACTTGCTCGAGGCCCCTGCTGATGAATCATGCGTGCCACTAACTCCTTACCACTTCCTGACTCACCTGCAATGTAAACCGGCGCCTGACTGCGTGAGAGCTTGTTTATGGTCGCTCGTGTTGCACGCATTATAGGTGTGTCACCCAGAAGCGTTAGATTGCCATTGCTACTTTCTTCAGGCTCTTCCGGTTGAGAAACTTTAATAGCACTACTCACCAGAGTGCGTAATCCATTGAGGTCAATAGGCTTGGATACAAAATCAAACGCGCCGGCTTTTAAAGCTTGCACCGCAGATTCAACATTGCCGTGGGCGGTAATGACCGCTGTGGGTATATCTGGATAATCATTTTGAATATGTTCAACCAACTCTATGCCATTGCCATCGGGTAAACGCATATCGGTTAAACACAAATCATAACGATGACGGGTTAATAAGGTTTTTGCTTGGGCCACTGTCCCTGCGGTATGAGCTTTGATATGCATGCGACTTAAGGTGATATCGAGTAGCTCGCAAATATCTGGCTCATCATCAACGACTAGCGCCGTTTGTTCCTCTGCCATTAGCGGAATCCTGAATAATTCATAGTTCGAAATCGAATGCGGAAACAACTACCGCCTTCAGCTCGGGCAATATAGTCGATTTTGGCCTGATTCACTTCACACAACTCCTGAGCGATATACAGTCCCAAACCCGTACCTTTAGAGTCGGTGGTAAAGAAAGGTTCGAAGATTTGATTTATCATTTCTTCATCGATGCCGGGGCCACTATCGATCACATCTAAGTAGGCTTCTTGCGTCCCGGCTAAGTGCCCCCCGCGTAATTGTACACTGACTTTGTCAGAAATGGGATCACCATGCGTTAAGGCGTTTTGACACAAGTTGTATAAAACTTGATGCAAATGGCTGGGATCCATTGAAACTACAATGTCATCGGATTGGATATTAATCTGGATTTTGCTGGGTGCAATTTTATGATTACGCGCAAACTCTTCTACAAACTCATCTAACCATTCTCGTAAACACAAACGCTCTGGCACGGCTTTATCGCGTCGCCCCAACTGCATCACGTTTTCAATGATAGCATTCATGCGCTTGGCTTGTTCGTGAATAATCGTACTCAAGCGTCGATCAGCCTGATCGAGTTGATCCGACTCTTGTAATAATTGTGACGCATGACTGATGGCACCCAAAGGATTACGAATCTCATGGGCAATACTCGCGGTTAAGCGGCCCAGTGCATGTAATTTAATATGTTGCGCTTGCTGTTTTAATAAAGCCGTATCTTCCAATAACAACAATACACCACGGGTCCCACTTGCTCCCAACGGGGTGAAACGAGGAATAACTTCTTTACCGTCGGAAATCTTAACTGCTGTTGGTGTGTAGTTTCGGTTAGCTCGCCAACGACTCAACTCGTCAGCCAAGTCTGCTGACACGTCTAATAAATTGGATTTGTGGTCAGGCCGTCCTAACAGTGACCATGCAGCGTCATTCATCATACGAATACGCAAACTATCATCTAGCACCACTACACCCGCATCCAAGTGCTGAATAATTGCCTCGTTCAACTGGGCCAGGCTCGCTAAATCTAAGCCGCCACTGGTCTGTTCTTCAATCACCGTCACACCACACTTACCTTTTATAAGCTCGCGTATTTTTCACGATTCATACAAAAATAGCATAATCAGAGCAGAAAGTATGGTGAAATCATAGACATATTGCGTCGAAAGACATTTTTCCGCGACTCTAGATAAACTGGAACAAGGCATTGATATTAGCCTGCAAAGAATGGATAAAATAGCTGAGCGGGATTTTAATAATCAGCTGGTTATTAACTATTGCTACACCCACTCTCCATGAAAAGTTAAAAGCAGTGAGCCAAATTACTGATTACGATTAACTGAAAACTCAGCCAAGGTTTTTAATGCGGTCTTATAAGGTGAATCAGGAAGCTGCGATAAACAAGCAATTGCCAGATCCACTTCACGATGTGCCGCATCAGCAGTGTAGTCAATGGCGCCCGTGGACTGAATAGCTTCGATCACGGCATCAATATGTTCACGTCCACCTTGCTCGATCGCCTTGCGAACCAAGCGCACTTGCTGTGGCGAACCATGACGCATGGTGAAGATTAAAGGTAAGGTAGGTTTACCTTCTGCCAAATCATCACCAATATTTTTTCCGATTTGCTCAGCTGAAGCGCTGTAATCCAAGACATCATCCACAAGCTGAAATGCCGTCCCCAAATGCATACCAAAGCGTGCCATGGCATCAACAGTTTCTTCGCTACTATGGCAAAGCACGGGACCTAGCTGCGAGGCTGCGGCGAATAGCTTAGCGGTTTTACAGCGGATGACTTCAAGATATTGTTCTTCAGTGGTATCCGGCTCATGGCAGTTCATTAACTGCATGACCTCACCTTCAGCAATAATATTGGTGGCATTAGCAAGAATCTCCATGACACGCATATTATTAACTTCAACCATCATCTGGAATGCACGCGAGTAGAGAAAATCTCCAACCAGGACACTGGCTTCATTTCCCCAGATTGCGTTGGCGGTTTCATGACCTCGGCGCAACTCAGAAGCATCAACTACATCATCATGTAATAAGGTGGCCGTGTGGATAAATTCAACTACCGCAGCTAAATGAACATGATGAAAACCTTCATAACCTACCACCCGCGCACTCAAAAGCATAAGCAGTGGTCGCAAACGTTTTCCACCACTGTTTATGATATAATTGCCCAGTTGATTAACCAATACCACATCCGAGCGCAAGCGCTGGCGTATGAGGTTATCAACCGCTTTGCGATCCTCGGCCACCAGCTCAAATACGTCTTCAATCGACATAAGCCGCTGGGGTACGGGTTTCAATTTGGCGCGATAGGCTTCTGGAACGGCTATATTCACAGTTTCTCGTTCATTTATGCTTAGTATCCTAGTTTGGATTATATCCACAACCGCCGTCGTATCCAAATGCTTATACGAAAGTTTTACATTTGACAAATAGTAGCTCAAGGCGTAGAATCGCGGCCCTTTCGAGCACACGATATGTGGAGAAACAGCATGTATGCGGTAATTGAGACCGGTGGTAAACAGTACCGAGTCAGTGAAGGCCAGACAATTAAAGTAGAAAAACTTGACGCTGAACAAGGTTCAACCTTGGAACTAGAAAAAGTTCTTATGGTTTCGGATGGCACTAGCGTTAACATCGGCACACCTTATGTATCAGGCAGCAAGGTCTCAGCCGTAGTTGAGAACCATGGGCGCGGTGACAAGATACGGATAATCAAATTCCGTCGTCGTAAGCACCACCGTAAGCAAATGGGTCATCGTCAACACTACACAGCATTAAAAATTACAGGCATTAGCGCCTAGGCGCCCTGTAACGGAATTTAAGGAGCAGGCTAATGGCACATAAGAAAGCAGGCGGTAGTACCCGTAACGGTCGCGATTCAACCTCTAAACGCCTTGGCGTTAAGCGTTTTGGCGGCCAAGTGGTGCAGGCTGGAAGTATCCTAGTTCGTCAACGCGGGACAAAATTTCACGCCGGACTAAACGTAGGCCGCGGCGGTGACGACACTTTGTTCGCAACAGCTGAAGGTAAAGTACTTTTTGAGATTAAAGGCCCTAAAAAACGCCAATTCGTGAGCGTGGTGCCCGCTTAATTCTCTGGCCCAAAAGGGGCCTAAGCGAAATCTAGCAAAAAGGCTCCCTAAGGGGCCTTTTTTGTTATCTATTTGGAAAGAATTATGAAATTTGTCGACGAAGCCATAATAAAAATACAAGCAGGCAAGGGCGGCGCAGGCAGCGTCAGCTTTCGTCGTGAGAAATATATTCCCCGGGGCGGCCCTGATGGGGGCGATGGGGGCGATGGCGGTAGCATCTATCTAGAAGCCGACGACAACCTCAATACCTTAATCGACTTCCATTTTACCAAACACTATCAAGCAGAAAATGGCCAATCAGGCATGGGTAAAAATTGCACCGGGAAAAGCGGTGACGACCTGGTTATCAAGGTTCCCGTGGGCACAATTGCGATAGATGTCGATACCGAAGAAACCATTGGTGATTTAACAAAAAATGGCCAACTGTTACTCGTCGCCAAAGGCGGATTTCATGGTATTGGTAATACCCGTTATAAAAGTTCGACTAATCGCGCACCGCGTCAATCGACGCCCGGTACTCCTGGCGAGCAACGTAGCCTTAAGCTAGAACTTAAAGTATTGGCCGACGTAGGTTTATTAGGCATGCCCAACGCCGGGAAATCCACTTTTATACGCGCGGTATCAGCAGCTAAACCAAAAGTCGCAGATTACCCCTTTACCACCTTGTATCCGAATCTTGGCGTAGTCAAAGTAGAAACTCACCGCAGTTTCGTTATTGCCGATATCCCCGGTTTGATTGAAGGCGCAGCTGAAGGCGCAGGCTTAGGTATACAGTTTCTAAAACATTTATCCCGAACTGGCTTATTACTACATATTGTTGATGCTGATGGCATGAACGGCAGTATAAATCCCGCCGAAGAAGTAAAAAAAATCGAAATCGAGCTGGCAAAATTTAGTGACGAGTTAATCAATCGAGAACGCTGGTTGGTATTGAATAAAATCGACTTAATCGATGAAGACGAACAGCAAACACGTTGCCAAGCTATTATTGATGAGCTGAAATGGCAAGCGCCTGTATATCAGATATCTGCCTTAGATAAAATTGGCACGCAGAACCTAGTCTATGCGATTATGCAGCACCTGGAACACAATAAAGCGGCACAAAACGAAGATGGACAAGGCGAATAAACGTCGTTGGGTAATTAAACTTGGCAGTTCCCTGATTACCAATCATGGGCAGGGCTTAGCGCATGAAGCCATGGCACAATGGATAGAACAAATCGTGGGATTGCGCGAAAAAAATATCCAAGTAGTCTTAGTATCTTCAGGCGCTGTTGCTGAAGGCATGACACGCTTAGGCTGGAAACAACGACCACACGCCATTCACGAATTACAAGCCGCCGCCGCTGTCGGTCAAATGGGTCTGATTAAAGCCTACGAATCTGTATTTCAAAAACACAAAACGCATACCGCCCAAGTTTTATTAACCCACGATGATTTATCCAATCGCAGTCGTTATTTAAACGCACGCAGCACCCTACGAACCTTATTAGATTTGAGTATAGTGCCTATCGTTAATGAAAACGACACGGTGGCCACCGATGAAATTCGTTTTGGCGATAACGATACCCTAGCGGCACTTGTGGCCAATTTAGTTGAAGCTGAACGTTTAATTTTATTAACCGATCAAAACGGCATGTACGACGATAATCCCAAACTGAACCCCGAGGCCAAATTAATTCGTGAAGCGAAAGCTGGTGACCCACAGCTGGAAATAATGGCGGGGCGCGGTAGCGCTGGAAGTTTGGGTCGCGGTGGCATGCTTACTAAAGTACAGGCAGCTCAGCGGGCCGCACGCTCAGGCGCTTTAACAATAATCGCGGCTGGCTTGCAAGAGAACATTCTATTGGATATTTTTGCTGAAAATAAACAGCAAAGCGGAACTTGGATTTATCCAGCACAACAAACACAAGCAGCACGCAAACAATGGCTAGCAGGCCATTTACAGCTCAAGGGACGACTCACGTTAGATGCTGGGGCAGTCAATGTTTTAAAAAACAGAGGCAGTAGCTTATTACCTGTTGGCGTAACTGAAGTTTCAGGGCAATTTGAACGCGGTGAAGCGGTTTTATGCGTGGATGAGCATCATAATGAAATTGCTTACGGCCTTGCCAATTACAACGCAACTGAAGCAAAAAAAATCATTGGCAGAAGCTCTCAGGAAATCGAATCGATTCTTGGTTATGTGGACGAACCAGAATTAATTCATCGCGATAATTTAGCGATGAAATAAAAAAGGCCTTTTGCTAGGCCTTTTTTAAATCTTTTTTTACCTAACCAATATCTTTCATAGCTTTTATACAGTCTTTGCATGCATTGCGACAATTCTCACAGGTCATATGATCTTTTGCATGTTTATCACATTCATTTGCACAAGATTCACAAACATCAATACACGCTTGAGCAACTTTTTTAATATGCTTGGATTCAAAAGAAGCCATTTGTGACATGGTGTCACACATAGTCAACATTTCTTGTACAGACGTAGCACAATCCACCATTTTTTTGTTGCCATTCTTAAATTCAGACATGCAATGACTTAAGCATGCTTGCCCAGTTTTAATACAGTTCAAAGATGCATCAACCAATTTTGCATTAGCACTATTAGCATGATGATGATCATGCCCACTGGAAGCTAAAGCTGCACCGCTTGCAGCCAAGCCTGCGACCGCTGTTGCACCGATAATTACATTACGACGCCCCTGGGAAAATAGATGATTCTGATTCATTTAAACTCTCCTATTTAGTATTGTTACCCGCAGGTATTCGTCAGTATCGACAAACGCAGTCATTCCTTAATTGATACTAGCCATATACATAAAACCATTGAATAACTCTCCAAGCCTCTATACGATGAATTTTTATTTCATAATAAACAAATACATACAGGTTTATCTAAAAGGTTATATAAACCACTTGATTAATTTCATAATTCGACGATAATGGAAATATGGAAATAGTAAATGTTGTCAACAGCCTTGCTGCACTAGCCCAGGAAAACCGCATCCGCGTATTCCGCCACCTAGTACAAGCCGGGCCACAGGGATTGGCCGCAGGCCAACTAGCCGAGGAATTAGGTTTAGCAGCAGCGACCTTATCGTTTCATTTGAAAGAATTGAAACATGCGGGATTAATTAATTGCACCCGCAAAGGACGCTCGCTCATATACGCACCTAATTTCGAACACATGCAAACATTAATCAATTTCCTGCTGGAAAACTGCTGTTGTGGTGAATGTAGCAGTTAACAAAAAACCCTCCTCCATTTGAAAGGAAACCGATATGAAACGATTACATGTACATATGACAGTTAAAGACATGGACGCCAATATACAATTCTATTCGCAAATGTTTGCTAGTAAGCCAAACAAACTCAAAGACGATTATGCAAAATGGGAACTTGAAGATCCCCGAGTCAATTTCGCCATTAGCACACACGGATTTAAATCAGGCCTAAACCATCTTGGAATACAGGTTGAAAGCAATGAAGAACTAGAGGCCTTGGTTGCGCCTTTAAAAAGTTTAAACACACCGATGCTAGAAGAGAAAGACACTGACTGTTGTTATGCTCACTCAGACAAATATTGGACTAAAGATCCTCAAGGCATTCCTTGGGAAACATTTCATACGATGAATGAAGTTGCTTATTATAAAAGTGAAAGCAATAAATGTTGTAGCAACAAACTAAAATTTGCATGCTGCTAAACAAAAAAGCGAGGTTATTAGCCTCGCTTTTTATTTTTCGATGTCATTATGAACGGATGGACTATCCCCACTTCCCTTGATCCCATTTCATTTTGTCCCACTGAGAGCCTTTTGCTGGGTCGGGTTGGTTATTAGTATCTTGTTGGGTATCTTGAACACCAGAACCACAAGCTGTCATTAAAACAAACAAACATGCAATCCATAGAATTTTTATCGTTTTCATCGCCGCTCTCTTCAGTTTGCTGGTTGTCTTTATTTTAGCACGCAGACCCGGTTCACAATCAAGTGACCCATTAGTATTACATTGCAGACGATATTCTGTATTCAGCTGATGAAAGCGCTACTCGAATAAAATATCGCCTTTGGCTTTACCACCCCAATAATAAGCAATTCCGATCGTGGTTGATGTATTGCTATGAAGCATTCGGGTTTTCCGACCAGGATCGGTCTGATTAGACATGGATAAGCGAAAACCAAACGTTCCAATGAGAGAAATCGCATCATCAATAAAATACTCAGAACCTATACGCATTCCAAGACCATAGATATAAGAATTATTTTTAAATTCCTGCCCAACGGCGCCATCACATCCCGCGTTATCAAACTCTTCTATTTTGTTATAAGTTGGTGCGACAAAAAACAATGGGTTGTAATACCACACCAAATTATTCTCGTGAAAATAACGTCGAACACCTATCGATGAAGTAAATACCAATTCAGACGTTTGCTTACAGGTTTGAGTATCATTTAATTCCTCAGTATATAAGTCAGTCCGGAAGGACGTTTGAATTTCGTAAAGAAGATTTTTTTTCTTACCAATAGCAAAGCCTATGTATGCT